>JBDSAB010000320.1:0-6871 GCA_039922395.1 Caldimonas sp. | reverse complement strand
CCGTCGCCGTTCGAGTGCCCGCCGCCCGAGCCGCCGAGCCCGTCGACCTGCAGGATCTTGATGCCCTCGATGCGTTCCATCGGCCGCACCGATTCGCGGATGATGCCTTCGGCCTTCTCGACCAGCCGCATGCGCAGCGCCGACATGCGCGCCTCGGGGCTCAGCATGTTGTGTGCGTCGTTCATCAGGCGCAGGCCCTCGGCCTCGATCTCGGCGCGCAGGCGCATCGCCATCGAGCGGATCTTGTCGGCATCGGCGTCGGCCTCGGCCTGTGCGCGCACGGCAGCGCCGCGGTCGGCACTGGCGGCTTTCTCGGCTTGCGCGGCCGACGTCAGCCGCAGCGCGTCGCGCTCGGCGACCTGCGCGGCGCCGATGAGGTCGATCGCCTTCTTGCGCTCGGCCATCTCGACCTCGCGTGCGGTGAAGACCTTCTCCTCGGCCGAGACCGCGCTGGCGCGTGCGATGTCGGCGGCGGCCTGCGCCTCGCTCTGTGTCTTGCTCTCGCGCGCGACCGCGATCGCGCGCTGCTGCTCGGCCAGCTCGAGCGCCTGCCGGCGTTCGATCTCGGCGGCCTGCAGGGTCCGCTCCTTGCCGATGCGCTCCTGCTCGACCGACTGCTCGGAGCGGATGCGCGCTGCCTCGATCGTCTGCCGTGCGGTGATCTGCGCACTCTCGCCGTCCTGCTCGCGCATCGCCCGTTCGGTGATCAGCTCGGAGCGCTGACGCGCGCGCGCGATCTCGACCTCGCGCTGCTGCGTGAGCCGCGCGTACTCGCTCTCGCGATCGATGTCGAGCGACAGCTTCTCGGCCTCGAGGTTCTTGTTGCGGATCGCGATCAGCGTGTCCTGCTCGACGTCATTGCGCTGCTTCTTGCGGTGCTCGATCTGCTCGGTCAGACGCGTCAGGCCCTCGGCGTCGAACGCGTTGCTCGGGTTGAAGTACTCCATCGAGGTCTGGTCGAGCTGGGTCAGCGAAGCCGCCTCGAGCTCGAGCCCGTTCTTCGTCAGGTCGCCGGCCACCGTCTCGCGCACCCGCTGCACATAGCTGCCGCGCCGCTCGTGCAGTTCCTCCATCGTCATCTCGGCCGCTGCCGTGCGCAGCGCATCGACGAACTTGCCCTCGAGCAGCTCCTTCAGCTGCTCCGGCTCGAGCGTGCGCTGGCCGAGCGTCTGCGCCGCCGCCGCGACCGACTGGGCCTCGGCGGCGACCCGCACGTAGAACTCGGCGATCACGTCGACGCGCATCCGGTCCTTGGTGATCAGGGCCTTGTCGCGGCCGCGCGCGACCTCGAGCCGCAACGTGTTCATGTTCACCGGAATCACGTCGTGCACGATCGGCAGCACGAACGCGCCGCCGTCGAGCACGACCTTCTGTCCACCGAGACCGGTGCGCACAAACGCGCGCTCCTTGCTGCTGCGCAGGTACAGCCAGTGCAGCAGCCAGACCGCGATCGCGACGACGATCGCGATGCCGATCAGCGCCAGGATGAAGGTGCCGAATTGAGAGCCGGTCATGATGCGGCCCTCCGCGGTGGGACGCGTGTGCACGCCCTCTCGTTTCTGCCCGGTGTTTGGGCACGCGCCAACAGGTTCATCGCAGTCTCCTTGCAATCGAAAGCCGCGCGATAGCTGCGCCGCGCGGTCTGAAGTTGAGTTGTCGCCTGGAAGTCCGAGCGTCTGCCAAGCCGGGAGCGGGTGGCCGGCCGCGGCGACCGCCGCAGTGAGGCGAAGCCTGCCGCCCGCACGCGCCTCTGCGCGCGCCGATCGCCGCATACAAGCACTTCTGCCGCGCGGAAATGCCCCTGCGGAAGCGCCCCGCAGGGACCGAGAGCAATGAGGTGCTCACTCATCGCGTAATGCCCACGAACCGCCGCGTCGCTTCAGTCAGCGCCACCTCCGTTGGCAGCCGTTCCATCGAGCTCGCCCCGTAGAACCCGTGGCAATCCGCGCAACGCGACAGGATCCAGCTCGCGTCCTCCGGCGTCGCGATGGGCCCGCCGTGGCAGAGCACCAGCACGTCCGGGTTGACCGATTTCGCAGCCGCCGCATACGCGTTGATCGGCTCGACGCAATCGGCGAGCTTCAACGCGGTCGACGCACCGATCGAGCCGCCCGTCGTCAGGCCCATATGGCAGACCACGATGTCGGCGCCGGCGGCTGCCATGTCCTTTGCATTCGCTTCGCTGAACACATACGGCGTGGTCAGCAGGTCGAGCGCGCGGGCCTGTGCGACCAGGTCGACCTCGAGACCGTAGCCCATGCCGGTTTCTTCGAGATTCGCGCGGAACGTGCCGTCGATCAGCCCGACGGTCGGGAAGTTCTGAATGCCCGAGAAGCCGAGGTCGATCAGGCGACGCAGAAACTGCGCCGGAATCATGAACGGGTCGGTGCCGTTGACGCCGGCCAGCACCGGCGTCGCGCGCACCACCGGCAGCACCTCGTGCGCCATCTCGCAGACGATCTCGTTGGCGTTGCCGTAGGCCAGCAGGCCAGCCAGCGAGCCGCGCCCCGCCATCCGGTAGCGGCCCGAGTTGTAGATCACGATCAGGTCGATGCCCCCGGCCTCCTCGCACTTCGCCGACAGGCCGGTGCCGGCGCCGCCGCCGACGATCGGCTGGCCGCGCGCGATCTTCGTGCGGAGCCGGCTCAGGATCTCGGTGCGGGCGATGCGGGGCATTCGTGTCGATCCTTTTTCAGCGCGCCAGCCGAGCCGCCGTCGACGGCGTCGCAATCTCGTGCCAGGCCGCGACCAGCGCATCGGCGAAGGCCTCGTCGTTGATGTGCAGCGGCAGGCGCTGCAGCTTGCGGTTCGAGCCGCTGCGGAAGTCCTGCTCGATCGCCGCGAACAGCGCACGATCGGCTTCGGCATCGTGGAATGGCTGGCCCGGTCGATCGATCGCGGAGACGCCGCCTTCGGGAATCAGGAAGCGGACCGGACCGGCCATCGCGTTCAGCTTGGCGGCGAGGAACGCACCGATCGCACGGCATTCGTCGGCCGTCGTCCGCATCAGCGTCACGGTCGGGTTGTGGCGGTACAGGTTGCGGCCGCGCAGGCGCTCGGGCACCGAGTCCCACGTGCCGAAGTTGATCATGTCGAGCGCGCCACAGGAGCCGACGTACGGCACCGCGCGGCGCGCGAACGCATCGAGGCGTGTCGGCCCGGCCGACAGCACGCCGCCGCCGATCTCGTCGGCGATCTCGGTCGTCGAGACGTCGATGGCACCGGCCAGCAGGCCCGAGTCGACGAGCTTCTCCATCGACTGGCCGCCGACGCCGGTGGCATGGAAGACGAGGCAGTCGTGGCTCGCCTCGAGGCGCTTCGTCACCGCCTGGACGCACTGCGTCGTGACGCCGAACATCGTCAGGCCGATCGCCGGCTTGGTCGACGACTCGGCCGGCGGGGGGTGCGCGATCATCCCGGCCAGCGCATGCGCCGCGTTGGCGAGCACCTTCTCGCTGATCCGGTTGATGCCCTGCACGTCGGTGACCGAATACATCATGCAGATGTCGCTCGGGCCGACATACGGCCGCGTGTCGCCCGACGCCATCGTCGAGACCATGACCTTCGGCAGCCCGACCGGCAGCGCGCGCATCGCCTGCGTCGCGAGCGTGGTGCCGCCGGAGCCGCCGGCCGAGATCAGGCCGCCGACGTCGCGCCGGGTCGCGATGAAGCGCTCGAACGCAATCGCCATCGCGCTGACCGCGCGGCCGCGGTCGTCGCCGAACACCGCGCGCTCGCCGTCTGGATGATGGCGGGCGACCTCGCGCGGGTGCACGCTCGCGGTCGACGGCTTGCCCGAGGTCGCGAGGTCGACCGTGACGACGCGCAGGCCGAGCTTCTCGAGGCACTGGCGGATGAAGAACAGCTCGCGGCCCTTGGTGTCGAAGGTGCCGGCGACATAGGCCGCCTTCGCACTGCTCGCGCTGACCGGGAAATCGAAAACCTGGGCCGCCGGTGCGGGCCTCGACAGCGCACGGTCCGACCCCGCCTCCCGACCCGGCCGCGAGGTCGGTGCGCCGACCGGTCGCACGAGCGCGGCATCGCGTGCTTCGGGAGAAGCAGGCTGCCACGCGCCAGTCGAATCAGAAGTGGCAGAGGACGAGCGACCGATGTCGCGCACCGGCGCCGCCGGGTCGGCCGCATTCCATCGGTTGAAGCCGCGCACGCTGTGCGGCGCGAGATCGTCGAGCGTCGGAGCGCCCTCGGCGTGCGCGCGCCGCACCGTCAGCACCTGCACCGTGTCCGCGCTGCTCGCCGCAGGGGCCGAGTCTTCTGGTGTGCCGCCCTCCTCGTCCTCGCGGGTCGAGCGCAGCCCGAGCAGACGCTCCTGCAGCGCGACGTCGCTGCCGAGCTCAGCGGCCGACAGCTCCCGCGCGATGCGGCCGTTGACCATCACGCCGATCCGGTCGGCGACGTCGATCGCGACGCCGAGGTTCTGCTCGATCAGCAGCACCGCGAGCTCGCTCTCGGCCGCGAGCGCGCGCAGCGTCTCGACCACCTGCTCGACGATGACCGGCGCGAGGCCCTCGGTCGGCTCGTCCATCACCATCAGGCGCGGCTCGAGCAGCATCGCGCGGCCGATCGCGAGCATCTGCTGCTCGCCGCCGGACAGCTGCGCGCCGCCGTTCGACTTGCGCTCGGCGAGGCGCGGAAACATCGTGTAGATCCGATCGACCTCGCGCGGTTGCTTGGCCACCAGGCGCAAGGTCTCGTCGACCGACAGCGACGGCCAGACCCGACGGCCCTGCGGCACGTAGGCGATGCCGCGCCGCGTGATCTCGTTCGGCGCGAGGCCGAGGATCTCGGCGCCGGCCAGGCGCACGCTGCCGGTCGCGCGGACCAGCCCGGTGATCGCGTTGCACAACGTGGTCTTGCCCATGCCGTTGCGGCCGACGATCGCGGTGACGCCGCGCTCGATGGTGAAGCCGACGCCCTGCAGCGCGTGGGCGCGGCCGTAGTACACGTCGAGCCCGGCGACAACGAGCGCCGGCCCGCCGCCGCTTCGCGCCGGCTCCTTCGGGCGCTCGCGCCAGCCGGCCATCAGTGCTTGCCCCCCATGTAGATCGCCTGCACCTGCGCGTCGTTCTCGATCTCGTGCGGCGTGCCGGTCTTCAGCACCCGGCCGTTGTGCAGGACGGTGACGTGCTCGACCACGCGCAGCGCGATGTCGAGGTCGTGCTCGATCAGCACGAAGCTCATGTGGGCCGGCAGCGAGCGCAGCAGCGCGACCAGCTCGCGCCGCTCCGGCGGCGAAAGGCCGGCGGCGGGCTCGTCGAACAGGATGAGGCGCGGCGCGCCCGCGAGCGCCATGCCGATCTCGAGCTGGCGCTGCTGGCCATGCGAGAGGTTGGCCACCAGCTCCTCGGCGATGTGCGCGAGGCGGACGCGCTCGAGCAGGTCGGCAGTCGCACGCGCCGAGGGCTGCGTGGCGCGCGGGCGCACGAACGAGAAGCGGCCGTTGGCGACGCCACGCACCGCGAGGAACAGGTTGTCGCGCACCGAGAGGTTGCGAAACAGCAGCGAGGACTGGTACGTGCGGCGCAGGCCCTTGCGGATGCGCTCGTGGGGCGGCAGCTCGGTGATGTCCTCGCCGAAAAAATGGATCCGCCCGGCGGTGGGCGGGAAGTCGCCGGTGATGGCGTTGAAGAGAGTCGTCTTGCCGGCCCCGTTGGAGCCGAGGATGGCGACCTTCTGGCCGGCGGCGACCGCCAGCGAGACGTCGTCGACCGCGCGCAGCGCGCCAAAGGCGCGCGTCACGCCGGAAAGCACCAGCGCGTCGCCGGACAGCAGCGTGCTGCGGCCCGGCAGCGCGCCGGGCCGCACCGGCGTGCCGCTGTCGCGGGCACGCGGTCGAAGCGACGTGATCGACGCCATCGTTCTCTTGCGCTGCCCTACTTGCGGCAGTCGGGAACGTCGCGCGAGCCGAGGCCCATCTTCTTGAAGTCGGCTTCCGGCAGGCCGAGCGTCTGCGAGATGTTCGGCACGACCTTGACGACCTTGTTGTAGAACGAGCCGTCGGCTGCCTTCGCCACTTCCGTGATGTAGGTCGAGCCGACGCCGTTGCGGTTGGCGTCGATCTTCACGTCGCCGGCCGGGCCCTTGAAGTTGGTCTTCTGAAGCGCATCGCGATACGCCTTCTGGCCGTTCGAGAGATCGCCCTTGACCGCATCGAGCGCCTCGAGCGTGGCCCGGGTGTTGATGTAGTACAGGTAGGCGAACAGCGACGGGCTCGGGAAGCCGTCCTTGAACTGCGCCTTGTAGTCGGCAACGAACTTCTTCCACTCGGGGGTGTCGATCGAGTCGGCCATCGGCCCCGCCGACATCGTGCCGAGCAGCGACTCGCGGCGCTTGCCCTTGTAGTTGAGCACCGTCTGGTCGACCGTGATCGAGCCGCCGACCATCGGCTTGCTGCCGCCCGCCTGCTCGTACTGGTTGAGGAAGTTCACCGCGTCCGAGCCGCCGAGGACGACGACGACGGCGTCGATGTCCTTGGGAATCTTCGCGACCACCGCGGCGTAGTCCTTGGTGCCGAGCTGCACCCAGGCCTTGTCGACGACCTTGCCGCCCTTGGCGCAGTAGCTGGCCATGAAGCCCTGCACCTGCGAGTACGGGAAGCCGTAGTCCTCGGCGACGAGGAAGACCTTCTTGTAACCCTTGGCGAGCGCCGCCTCGCCGACGCCGACCATCCACTGCGCGCCTTCGGTGTTGAAGCGATAGAAGTTCGGCGCGGGGTCGCTGAGCGTGGTCGCCTGCGCGCCCGACGAGCCGTTGATGAAGGTGATGTCGGGCTTGGTCTTGGCGTAGTTCTTGACCGCGATGCCCTCGTCGCCCGAGAGCGGCCCGATCATGATCTGGACCTTGTCCTGCTCGA
>JBDSAB010000319.1:0-11478 GCA_039922395.1 Caldimonas sp. | reverse complement strand
CCATGTCACCCTCGATCTTCGAGCCCCCGCACAGCTCGACGCGGCACGGCTGCGCGATGTCGTTGGTCGGCGGCGGCAGGTGGCGCCAAGCGAACGGAGGAACGGGCCACTGCCAGCGCTCGGGCGTTGCGTCGATCAGCGTCGGAAAGGGTGTGATCGGCTTGGGCACTTGGGGCGAGCGCAGGGTAGGAGGGCATCAAGATAGACCTTGGCCCGGGTTGCGCCTAGGAAGAATGGCGCAACCGGAACCACTATCGGCAATTGGCGCGTTCGCACCGGCCAGTTCAGCGGTTTGGACCGATCTGGCTTGTACAAAATCCGCCGCTTCCTAGATCAGATCGATCGATGAGTACGCGAGATAGTGAATTCTTCCTCATTGACGCCCCTCGTGAGGATGTCGAATCCGACTGCTGAGCCCCTTGAGAGCGTGGCATCGAATTGCCATCTGCGTCGCATTTGTTGCCACCATGCTCGGCTACCTGAGGTGGCTGACCGAGGGGTGAAGCGTCGAGAATGCCGCACATCACGGATCCCTCGGCGGCAGAGTACCGCGCCGCTCAACCCGCCCGACCGCAGCCGAAAGGACTGGCTAGTCAAAGTCAACAGTGGCTCAAAACAGGGGATTCTGCTTTGCGGCCACGCCACAGCTCCGTGACGTAGCTCACAAATCGCCGCACCGGCGGGCCGATTCCTTGTGGGGCGTGATTTCGAAACAGATAGTTGAGGCGATTGAGCCGAAATCTGTATGACGTGTATGGGTAAGCGCAAAGGAGCTGTGCGGTGTTGATTGATGCTGCTCCTCACAGCGGGCCCAAGAGCATGAGCGGCACGGGAGTCAGCAACTTAAGTAGTCGGAACGCCCCCAGTTAGAGAGGCCTCCCGCTCCCGACAAAAGCTTCGCAGCTACAGCTGCGGCATAGTCCCCTCCCGCCGCGAGTGGCGAATTTCCCCTGGCGGCGGTCACTGGCAGCCGGAGCGCGTCTCATCTTTCCCCGGCCGTGAATTTGTACTGATCAGGTGCGGGGGTTCGGCATGCAGCAAACTTGGGTCGAGCGCCAAGCTACCGATATTCCGTGGGAGGTGCACAAATCAGGCGTCTGCGACTCCTAGCCAACTGGTTGCTCATACCAATGCTCATCGGCGTTTGTGCCCTCCTCCTGCCAGTTCGCGAAGCACAGCTCAAAAGAGTAAGCAAATGGACAAACCAAGCGGGACGTTTCCGGGCGTCGAGGTGACCGAATTCGAAGCGACGCTCCCGATCGAAATCTACAGTGAACTGTTCAGAGAGCGGCCCTGAGACGGTTCCGTAAAAACAATGAGTGCCGGTTCACCGATCGACCGCCTGAGCGGCCTCCGCTCGGCGCTGGGTTGGAGCTTCATCTTTTCAACCGTCCTTCTTGTCCTTTGCAGACTCTGGCTGAACTATTACGAAGGCCGGCTCTTACCAATCGGCCCCGGAGACCGTGATCTGACAATTGTCGTGTTCAAGGCGTGCGCAATCATTTCCGCTTCATCGCTCGTTGGCTTCTTGATTGCGACGGCTCTTCGCGGGCTCCGCCCTGATAAGAACGGCTCTGTGCACAAGTCCCAGCAACCGCTGCAGTCACGGCAGAGCCGCTGACCGGCCGCAGGGACTCTGCGATGACTTTGTTTGTGCTGCTGCTGGCCTTTCTGTTCGGAGCGGCCTGCGGCCATTCGTTCGGCGGAATGCGAGGTGCTCTTGCGCTTGGCGTCCTGTTAATCGTTCTTTTGGGATTGGCGATCGCCGTGGTGGGGACTGAGGTACTGCTCGTTGCAGGGTACGGTGGGGGACAGGTACTCGTCATAGGTGGGTTGGGTGTGGCGTTAGGCGCCCGGTTTCGGCCGCCCAGGTGACGGTCCGAGCGAACACTGCAGTCCATGACGTACAACAAGGATCAATGGATCCCCTCTTTCGAGGATGCGATGGTGAAGTTGCGGCCACATACACCGTCAAGTTCACCGTCCGGCTCTTCGCAAGCGAAGCTAGGCAGTTCACTGAGGGCGCTCAGCGTGCCGGGCTCTCTCGTGGCGCCTATTTGGTTGACCTGATGCAAGCCGATGCTGAGAGTCTGACGACCGCCCAACGCATGGCGCTGCTCGCGGCAGTGGTCGCGTCGAACGGAAATGTTGCCACCCTTAGTCGCAATATTCGCCACTTGGCCACGCTGCTGGACCAGGGGTCGGTCCGGGCAGCGCAGGAATACGGGGCGATGCTGAATGGGCTTGAAGCCGATGTGCGGCGGCATCTCGCGTTGGTCGCGGAGTTGGCGTCGACGCTGCCCCGGCCACGCCAAGGCGGGAGTTCGCTGCACTCTGCTGACTCTCGATTCGGAGGATCGCCATGAGCGGAGTCGACGACATCGATGGTGTCCTGGTGCAGTGGGGCGATCGACTCTTCTATCCTGGGAATCGAATCGTCAAGGGGCGGCCGCAGCCTCGACTTTCCGGCTTGTCGACTCGCGCTCGTGCCGCAGTGATCCGGGCTCGGATCGAGGCGACTATCGTTCGCCGTGCTCCGCAGGTCATGGTCAAGGTGACTGGGGGAGGGCGTGGCATGAAGGCGATCGCGGCGCATTTTCGGTGCATCAGCAAGAACGGACGCCTTGCGATGGAGGATGAGCTTGGCAACGTCGAGCGAGGCGAAACCGCGGTGCGCGACGTGGCAGAGGACTGGCGCTTCGGCTCCCTCATCGACGACGTCAGTCCACGCCGCGAGGCCTTCAACCTCATGCTGTCGATGCCCAGAGGCGTCGATGCCCTGGCTGTGCAGCGCGCTGCCCGCGAATTCGCACAGGCCGAGCTTGCCGACCACAAGTACGTCATGGTGCTGCATGACCACCAGGCGAACCCGCATGTTCACATTGGTGTTCGGGCCGAGTCGATACACGGCCGACGGCTGAACCCGCGCAAAGCCGCCCTGCAGCGCTGGCGAGAGACATTTGCAGAGAAGCTGCGGGGATGGGGAGTCGATGCCGAGGCGACTCATCAGGCGACGCGAGGGGTAAGTCGGAACTACCGGCCGCTTTGGCGGACGAAAGCGAAGGAAGAGGGCAGGGAACTGATGCCCTTCGAGGCTCGAAGTCGCCGCAGCGAAAAGTCGCCGTATCGCATCCGATGCTTGCATGAGGATTGCTATCGCGCTCTCGGCCTCGACCGACATCGAAGACAGGACCGTCGGCAATGCCATCAAAAAGCAGCTAGGCACGGGGAGGGAGCTTCCCCGCGCAGCTGACGTCGATCCGTCGGGATGGAGCGCATCACGCGGCGTGGAACCTCAACGAGGCTCGCTCAGGCCCGCTCGACAGCGGGCCTGAGCCGGGGTCAGGCGCCTCGGACGCCGCAGGCAAGTTTCTTGGGAGGATTCCGAATCCGCGATGCCGGCGTTCGAAGGCGTCCTGACTGACGCTGAGATCGTCGTGGTATTTGCTGGATCAAGGCATAGTGGCCGCCCGAGATCCGCAAGCATCAGGAAGAAGCCAGTGCTGCCGCGTAGCGCAACAAGTGATCGCTTTCGGACGAGCCCGATCAGGGATGCCCGCGGTGCATCGCAGGTCCGTGACCACCGTGCAGCAGCATCAGGAGCAAGAGAAGGCCTACGAGGAGACAAAGCCCGCCGGCCATGCCAATCCAGCGTGGGGTGGCGCGACGCACTGAGCCACCGTCCGGGATCGAGCTACTCGTGCTCTGGTACCGCGCAAAACGCGTCACGCCCGCAGGCTGCAGATGGCCAGCACGATGGCGATCGAGAGAATCACCAGGCCACCCACAAAGTGGACAACCTGGGACATCTTGAGGTCGAGCGGCGGCGAGTTGCTGAAGACAGGCGCTTGAGCGGCCTCGGACAGCTCGTTGATCGGAGCCAGCGTGAGACAGAGGATTGCCGTTGCCAAGACCGTCAATAGCAGCTTGGTGAGAACCCCTACTGATTCACCAGCCCCACCGCCGTTCCTACCGCCCGGACGATGCCGGTGACCAGCGTTGCGAAGCTCAAAGAAAGAATGACAAGCCATGCTGTGACGCCCATCGCGATGCAGACCGCGCGCCTCAGGGCTTCATCGGTCGCTGCGAGGCTCATCAGCGCATGGGCAAGGAACACCGGAAGTCCACCGAACCAGCCGATGGACGATGTGACATGCGCCGTCACGCGACCTTGCGTTCGGCAGGCGACAGCACGGGGGAACTTTGAGTTGCAGTCGGCGATCCCGCGCCCGAGGGGAACGTTCCGCTGGCGATCCGGAACGGAGCTACTGCTCAGCGGAATTCAGGGCCGTGGTCGTAGAGTAGGAGCGCTACCGCCCATGCGATCGGCGGTAACGCGAGCAACCACCGGAAATCCGATGCAAGTGCGAAGTTCACGACGCTCATCAGGCCGACCGTCAACGCTCCGGCGATGAACAGTCCCGCAGTGGCGCCAGGTGGCCGCAACGGAAGCACTTTCCAGGCGAGATAAGTCGTGAGCACCCCGGCTCCCGCCATGAATCCCCCCATCACAGTGAAGACCTTGCGAAGCCAGTCGACCAGTGCCGGAGCGGCGGCCTGCAGCGTGACAAGGTCGGCGCCCATATAGCGCAGGTCCTCCGGCAGGAGTGCTGGCCTCAGGACAACGAAGTAGATACCAAGCCCGACCTGCCAAACGCCACAGAAGCCGAGGAGCCATTCCGCGACCCCATAGCGATGTCGGCTCACTGGTCGACTTTCACGGTGCGAAGCCGCAGCGCATTCGCAATACGCTGACGGACGACAAGGCCATCGCAGCAGCGGCGACCACCGGCGACAACAGGAGCCCGAAGAACGGGTACAGCACGCCGGCGGCGAGCGGAATGCCGGCGACGTTGTAGGCAAAGCTCAGGAAGAGGTTCTGCCGGATGTTGCGCATCGTTGCGCGGGACAGTCTGCGGGCTCGCACTATGCCCATCAGGTCTCCCTTCAGCAGCGTGACGCCAGAGCTTTCCATGGCCACGTCGGTGCCCGTGCCCATCGCGATGCCGACCTCGGCCGCGGCGAGAGCCGGAGCGTCGTTGACGCCGTCGCCTGCCATGGCGACGACTCGCCCTTCACGCTGCAGACGTTGCACCACCTTCGCCTTGTCTTCCGGGAACACGTCGGCGATGACCTCGTCGATCTTCAACTCCCGGCCGACCGCTTCGGCCGTCGTCTTGCCGTCGCCGGTGAGCATGACGATGCGAACACCGGCATCGCGAAGGCTGGCGAGTGCAGCCGCCGTGGTCGCCTTGATCGGATCGGCGATGGCGACGAATCCCGCCAGGCGTCCGTCCATCGCCACGAAAATCACCGTCGCTGCCTTGGCCCGCAGTGACTCCGCAGCGGCGTCCAGTGGGCGAACATCGATGCCGAGTTCGGCGAGGAACTTTCCGCTGCCGGAAGCGACTTTCACGCCATCGACTTGTCCAACAACGCCCTTGCCGACTGGCGAGTCAAAGTCAGTGACCGCGGTCAACGGGAGCTTTCGCTGCTGGGCATCGGCGACGATCGCAAGCGCCAACGGGTGCTCGCTCGCGCGCTCGACGCTGGCAAGCTTCTGCAGGACATCGTCGGTGCTGAACCCCTGCGCCGGCTGGATATGAACGATCCTGGGGCGACCCTCGGTCAGGGTACCGGTCTTGTCGACGACCAGGGTATCGACCTTTTCCATTCGCTCGAGCGCTTCGGCGTCACGGATCAGCACGCCGTGCTGCGCTCCCTTCCCGACGCCTACCATGATGGACATCGGCGTTGCCAATCCGAGCGCACAGGGGCACGCGATGATCAGCACGGCCACCGAAGTGATGAGCGCGTATGAAAACGCGGGCGAAGGTCCCCAAAAGAGCCAAGCCGCGAACGTCAATGCGGCGACGGCGATGACGACCGGAACGAACCAGGCTGACACCTGGTCTGCCATCCGCTGAATGGGCGCGCGGCTGCGCTGTGCCGCAGCCACCATGTGGACGATCTGAGCGAGCAGGGTATCGGCACCGACCTTCTCGGCGCGCATGACGAAGCCGCCCGTCTGATTGAGCGTTCCCGCCGTCACGTTCGAGCCCGGCGTCTTCGCCACCGGCATCGGCTCACCGGTCACCATCGATTCGTCGACCGTGCCCTTGCCTTCGGTGAGCTCGCCGTCGACAGGCACCTTCTCGCCCGGCCGGACGCGCAGCAGTTGCCCGACCTGGATGCTGTCGATCTGGACCGTTTCGTCAGTGCCGTCCGGTCGGACGCGCACCGCCGTCTTCGGCGCAAGGTCAAGCAGCGCACGGATCGCACCTGAAGTCTTCTCGCGTGCACGGAGCTCCAGAACCTGGCCGAGAAGGACCAGCACCGTGATCACTGCCGCCGCTTCGAAATAGATCGGTACGGCGCCACTCATGCCACGGAACTCGGCGGGGAAAAGGCTCGGGGCCACAGTTCCGACGACGCTGTAGACCCATGCGACACCGGTGCCGAGCGCGATCAGCGTGAACATGTTCAAGCTGCGGTTCTTCAGCGACGACACGGCCCGGACGAAGAAGGGCCAGCCCGCCCAGAGGACCACCGGCGTGCCGAGCAGGAGCTGGATCCAGTTCGAGAGCTGCGGTGCCACGAAGCGATGAAGGTCGATGACGTGCGCGCCCATCTCCAGCACCACGACTGGCAGTGCGAGGACCAGGCCGATCCAGAAGCGCCTGGTCATGTCGCGCAGTTCCGGGCTGGCGCCTTGTTCGCCTGTTGCGAGGACTGGCTCGAGCGCCATGCCGCAGATCGGACAATTGCCCGGCCCCAACTGGCGCACCTGCGGGTGCATCGGGCAGGTGTACTCGACCTGGTCGCCCGGTTGCGTCGTGACAGTCGGCTTCGCCGACGCCGGGGGGTGCTGGTGGAGGTGCTCGCCGTGGTCATGCGTGGCGTGGTGGGCGCCGCGCATCACAGTGCCGTCCGGCATGACATGGACACCGTGACCGTCTTGCTGATCATGATCGTGAGCCTCGGGCGACGTGCCCCCATTCACCGGCGCATCGGCACTGCCGCCGTGGCCGGCGTGGTCTTTTCGTTCGGGGCTGGGCGGATGCATGGTGAACTCCTGTTGCTGTCGAGAAGTGACCTCGTCAATGTCGAGAGCTCCCGCTGTCGAGGGCCCTGCGGCTGAGTCAGCACATTTGCGCCTCCCGCGCCTTCAGCCGCAGCCGCAGCAACCGCCGGCCTTGGGCGCCGATTCCTTCGCTCCGTCAGCTGACACCGGCCGAGGGGAATAGCCTGCCTCCTCGATGGCATCGGCCAAGTCCTTGGGATCGGCGGACGCCGACTCGATATGGACCCTGTGATTGGGAAGGTCGATCGTCACGCGAGCATCCTTGTCGGCGCTCTTCAACGCCTTGGTGATGGTGCTCACGCAATGGCCGCAGGTCATGTCTTCAACTTCGTATGTGATCATCGCTGTCTCCAGAAGGATGGGGTGTGGATCGAACTTTGAACCTTCCTATCGTGGTAATGTCAAGACGCGTGAGTGATAGACCATGCAGGCGTTCTGGAATCCGCAAGTCAGTGCTTGACCTTGACACAGTAGGAAGGTCCAGACTTTGCGCTGGGTCAACTGGAACAGCGCATGAGTCACGCTTTGGCGACAACAACAACCCCCGGCAGCATCGACATGCAGGTCACGGGCTTGACCTGCTCGTCGTGCGTCTCGCGTGTCGAGAAGGCCCTGAGCGCGGTGCCCGGCGTCCGCCAGGCGAGCGTCAACCTCGCGACGGAGGTCGCATTGGTGCAAGCCGACGCGGGCGTGACCACGGATGCGCTGGTGTCGGCCGTGCGCAAGGCGGGGTACGACATCGCGGATAGGGAGATTTCGCTGCAGATCGAGGGCATGACGTGCTCGGCTTGCGCCGGTCGAGTCGAGAAGGCCCTCCTCAGGGTTCCCGGTGTATCGGCAGCCTCCGTGAACCTGGCGACAGAAAGGGCAGCGGTCCGCGTGCTGGCGACTGTCCCCGTAGCCGCACTGCGTGCCGCTGTAGCGCGCGCCGGCTATAGCGCTCGCACTCTCGACGAAAGCGCGCCGAGTGCTTCGGCCAGGCCGCTCCCGCCATGGTGGCCCGCGGCTCTGGGAACGGCGTTCACGCTGCCGCTCTTCGCACCGATGCTCCTGCAGCTCTTCGGGCTGCATGCGTCGCTCAACGGCTGGGTGCAGCTGGCGCTGGCCACCCCCGTCCAGTTCTGGCTCGGCTGGCGCTTCTACCGCGCCGGCTGGAAGGCGGTCAAGGCCAAGGCGGGGAACATGGACCTCCTGGTCGCGCTGGGGACCTCGGCGGCATACGGCCTCTCCGTGTACCTGCTGCTGCGACAAGGGCCGCACGGCGATGTTCACCTCTACTTCGAAGCTTCGGCGGCGGTCATCACCCTGGTGCTTCTGGGCAAGTGGCTCGAAAGCCGGGCGAAGCGCCAGACGATGGACGCGATTCGTGCCCTCAACGCGCTGCGCCCCGCCACCGCCCGTGTCCGGCGCGATGGCGTGGAGCTCGAGCTTCCGATCGAGCAGGTGGTGCTCGACGACATCGTCGTCGTCCGACCCGGCGACCGAGTCGGCGTGGACGGTGAGATCGTCGAGGGACGCAGCCATGTCGACGAGTCCCTCATCACCGGCGAAAGCCTGCCCGTGGGCAAGTCGGTGGGCGACAAGGTGACCGGCGGCTCCATCAACGCCGAAGGCGCCTTGACGGTCCGCACCACGGCGGTCGGCGCGGAAACTACGCTCGCGCGCGTGATCCGGATGGTCGAGTCGGCGCAGGCTGCGAAGGCTCCCATCCAGCGCATCGTCGACCGGGTAAGCGCCGTCTTCGTGCCGGTCGTCCTCGGCATCGCTCTCGTCACCTTGCTCGGCTGGGTCGCTTTCAGCGGCGACTGGGAGAGGGCGCTGATCAATGCCGTCGCAGTGCTGGTGATCGCCTGTCCTTGTGCGCTGGGCTTGGCGACGCCGACGTCGATCATGGCCGGCACCGGGGTCGCGGCACGGCACGGCATCCTGATCAAGGATTCCCAGGTGCTCGAGCTCGCGCACGCGGTCGACGTCGTGGCCTTCGACAAGACCGGCACGCTGACGGAGGGCAAGCCGACCCTCGTGGCAGCGGAGCCAATGGCGGGAACATCGAGGGACGAACTACTTCGGCTGGCTGCCGCGCTACAGCAGTCCAGCGCGCATCCGCTTGCCATCGCCGTTCTGGACAGGGTACGAGCCGAGGGGATCGTGGTTCCGCCCGTGGCGGAGGCGAAGGCCTTGCCCGGGCGAGGTGTCGAAGGCCGCGTCGCCGGGCAGCGATGGCTGCTCGGCAGCAGCCGCCTGTTAGGCGAGCGATCGATCGGCGCCAATGCGCTCAGCAGCGAAGCCGAGCGGCTGGAGCGCCAAGGCCGGACGATTTCGTGGCTGATTCGCGAGGAAGGAGCAAAGGCGGAACCCGTCGGCCTGCTCGCCTTCGGGGACACGATCAAGCCGACCTCCGCGCGCGCCGTCGGCCGCCTGAAGGAGCTCGGCATCCACACCGTCATGCTGACGGGCGACAACGCTGGCAGCGCCGCAGCGGTCGCGAAGCAACTCGGAATCGACGAAGTGCGCGCCGAGGTTCTGCCGGGCGACAAGGCCGCCATCGTCCAGGCGCTGCGAGCCGAAGGTCGGACGGTCGCCATGGTCGGCGACGGGATCAATGACGCGCCCGCGCTCGCTGCAGCGGACGTCGGGATGGCGATGGCGACCGGCACGGACGTCGCGATGGAGACTGCGGGTGTGACATTGATGCGAGGTGATCCGCGCCTGGTGGCCGATGCGCTCGACGTCTCCCGTCGCACGTACGCCAAGATCAAGCAGGGCCTCTTCTGGGCCTTCGCCTACAACGTCCTCGGCATACCGCTCGCGGCGTTCGGCATGCTCAGCCCGGTGATCGCGGGCGCGGCGATGGCCTTCAGCAGCGTCAGCGTGGTGGCGAATGCCTTGCTGCTTACACGTTGGCGCGGCGCCGCTGACCGACCTGCAGAACCGCTGCCGACAGGCCCCGCCCGCACTCGCCCCTTGACCCTCGACACAGGAAGATCCACATGAACATCGGCCAAGCCGCGAAGGCTGCGGGTGTCTCGGCCAAGATGGTCCGCCACTACGAGAGTGTCGGCCTGTTCCCCGAGGCGGCGCGCACCGAGGCGGGTTACCGTCAATACACCGACAAGGATGTCGGCACGCTTCGCTTCGTGCGTCAGGCGCGCGACCTGGGCTTTTCAATCGAGCAGATCCGCGAGCTTCTCGGGCTCTGGCAAAACCAGCGGCGTCCGAGCCGGCAAGTCAAGGCACTGGCACAGGCGCACATCCAGGAGCTGGACGAGAAGCTGCGCGAGCTGCAGGCGATGAAGGCAACTCTGGAACACCTGGTCCACTGCTGCCATGGCGATGATCGGCCCGACTGCCCGATCATCGACAACCTTGCGCAGCCAGGCGGAGACGCCTCGACGCTCGCTTTCGCTGGCACGCACCTCAGGAGGGCCAGTTTGAGGCCCGGAAGCCGCCGTGCCTCTTGACCTTGTCACAGTGGCAAGGTTTACCCTGTCTGTCTTCGCCTCTTCCTCGAGGCGTGCGGTTTTCTCTTGCCTGATAAGCTATTGTTCGTGAAGACGA
The DNA here is from genome assembly GCA_039922395.1 of Caldimonas sp. Lineage (GTDB taxonomy): Bacteria > Pseudomonadota > Gammaproteobacteria > Burkholderiales > Burkholderiaceae_C > Schlegelella_A. Next base: position 836 of record JBDSAB010000319.1, on the reverse strand, counting down.
CCCGTCTGTGGTTCATCCTGCTACTTGCCGTGCTGCTGCCCGTTCGTGGCGCCATGGCGGCGGCGATGCTGTGCCCCACCGCAGGGGTCGGCACGCAGACGGAAATGCATCTGAACGGCGGCCATCACGGAGACACCGAGACGGCCCAGCCGTCCCACGCTCACGCCGGCCACGACCACGGCTCGAGCGGACATGAAGACCAGGATCACGCAAGCACTCAGGACAAGTGCAACGTGTGCTCGGCGTTCTGTTCCGTCACTCCGTTGGTGAGCAGCTTTTCGGCGGAGTTCTCCAGGCGTGAGCCCGCCCCAGCGTCCTTTCCCGAGCTCTCGACGCCGGTTCTTACGTTCCTGTCGGACGGCCAGGAGCGTCCTCCCCGAAGCATCTGACCCAGTGAGGCCCCCGTGAGGGGCCTTTCGGAGCTCGTGCCAGCGCGCACGGGCATTGGCTGGACGGCCCATGCCGTCTCGGCGACCCAGATGACTTCGAACCATGAAGAACTTTCTTTGCGTGATGGCAGTTGCCATTGCGCTGACTCAGCCGCTCTTGACGGCTGCGCAGACTTCCTCTGCCCCATCGTCCGCCTCGCCGCCGGCGAGCGCTTCGGCGGCGCCGCCCGCTGCGTCGGCTCCGTCCGGAGCTGACGCAGGCGGCTATCGCTCTGCCTTCGAGGGCTATCGCGCTTACAGCGACCAGCCGGTCGGACCCTGGCGCCAAGCGAACGAGGTCGTGCGGCAAATCGGCGGCTGGCAGGCGTATGCACGCGAAGCCCAGGGGATGGGCGACGCCATGCAGATGTCCGGGTCGACCGGGACGCCGGCGCCCCTGGCGCCCGC
>JBDSAB010000318.1:0-5845 GCA_039922395.1 Caldimonas sp. | reverse complement strand
CCGCCAGGCGCCGCTCCAGGGCCGCGTCGGCCGTGATGCCGGGCATCGGTACGCACACGCAGACGATGGCCGAGCCCTTGAGCTCGTCCGGCACGCCGATCGCGGCGGCTTCGGAGATCGCGCCGGTCGCCGTCAGCAGGTTCTCGATTTCGGACGGGCCGGTGCGCTTGCCCGAGACCTTGATGGTGTCGTCGGAGCGGCCGACGATGTAGTAAAGGCCGTCCTCGTCGCGGCGCGCGAAGTCGCCGTGCACCCAGAGGCCCGGCAGCGTGCGCCAGTAGGTGTCGAGATAGCGTTCCGGATCGCGCCACAGGCCCTTGGTCATGCCGATGCTCGGCAGGCGCAGCACCAGCTCGCCGACCTTGCCGGGCGGTAACGAGCGGCCGGCATCGTCGACGATGTCGCTGCCCATCGCCAGGCCCGGGCTGCCGAACGAGCCTGGCTTCATCGGGTGGTGCACGGTGCCGGTGAGGATGCAGCCGCCGACCTCGGTTCCGCCCGAGATGTTGATGATCGGCACCCGGCGCTTGCAGACGTGCTCGAAGAACCAGTGCCAGGGCGCATCGGTCCAGGCTTCGCCGCCGGAGCAGGTGATGCGCAGCGCCGAAAGGTCGCGCTGCTCGACGGCATCGTGCCCGTGCCGCATCAGCCCACGCACCAGCGTCGGCGAGACGCCGAGGTAGGTGACCCGGTGCGACTCGACGAGGCGCCAGAAGCGGTCGGTGTCGGGAAAGTCGGGCACGCCTTCGGCGACCAGCAGGCTCGCGCCAAAGTAGCTCGGGATGCATGCGCACATCGCGCCGACCATCCAGCCCATGTCGCTCATGAAGAAGTAGCGATCGGTCGGCTTGAAGTCGCCGCAGAGGTGGACGTCGCGCGTGACCATCGAGCCGATGAAGCCGATGTGCGTCCAGACGCAGCCTTTCGGCCGCCCGGTCGTTCCCGACGTGTAGAGCAGGATCGCGGCCGCTTCGGCCGGCATCGGCTCGGTCTCGAGCTCGGCCGCCATCGGCGCGATCAGCGTCTGCCAGTCGTGGTCGCGGCCTGGCTGCATCGGTGTGTCGAGCGCCGCGCCGATGCGGCGCAGCACGACGACGTGGCGGACGCCGGGTAACTCGACCAGAGCTTCGTCGAGCACCGCCTTCATCGGCGCCGCCTGCCCGCGCCGCCAGGTGCCGTCGGCCGTCAGCACGACCTTGGCGTCGCCGTCGCGCAGGCGGGTTGCCAGCGGCACCGGGCCGAAGCCCGAGAACAGCGGCATCAGGATCGCGCCGATCTTCAGCACGGCAAAGAAAGCGATGTAGGTTTCCGGCAGGTTCGGCAGGTAGAGCGCGACGACATCGCCGCGGCCGACGCCGAACGAGCGCAGCGCGCTGGCGAGCCGGCACACTTCGCGATCGAATTCGGCATATGTCAGCGAGCGCTGCTCAGCCGGCTTCTCGCCCTCCCAGACCAGAAACGTTTGTCCCCACACTGTCGTGCCGCGGTGCCGGTCCATGCAGTTGAGGACGATGTTGGTCGTGCCGCCGACGCACCAGCGTGCCCACTCGATGCCGTCTGTCGTGTCGAGCATCCGCTCGAACGGCGTGTGGAAGCGGACGTCGCAGAAGTCGAACACCTGCTGCATCAGCCAGGCCGGATCGGCCGCGGAACGGGCCAGCAAGGTGGCGTGGTCGGGCAGGTCGACGTGCTTCAGGAAAGCAGTCAGGTTGCTGCCGGCGACGATATCCGGCGACGGCACCCATTCAAACTGACGTTTGTTAGGGTTAGGATCGTGCGTGCTCATTCGTCAGGCTCCAGGATCAGCAGGTCGGGAATCGTTCGGCCGCGGCACGACCGATGGGGGACGCCGGCGGCCGCTCAGCGGCGCGCGAGGTGGACCGGCCGCTCGGTCGGGCTTGCAATCGCGCGCTCCACGCTCTGCTTCATCGATCAGCGTCGATTCTGACGGCGCCCCGTCACCGTCGGCAAGCGTGCGGAACTCAGTATGACGACGCGGGTCACGACGCCACGCCACAGCCATTCATCAACGGCGAACGAAGCCCGATGAAGCGCACCTTGCGCGGCCAGGCCGCGATCATCGGCACAGGCCGTTCCCAGGTCGGCCGCGTGCCCGGTCGCAGCCCGCTGCTCCTCGCCGCCGATGCGACCCAGGCCGCGCTCGCCGACGCCGGACTCGCGAAGACCGACATCGACGGTGTGCTCGCCAGCGCCGCGCTCGCTGCACCGTTCCACCGCTTCAGCGTCGCGTTCAGCGAGTACCTCGGCATCCAGCCTACCTTCTCGAACACGCTGCAGGTCTCCGGCGCAACCGCAGCCACGCAGTTCAACATCGCCGCCGCGGCCATCGCCGGCGGGCTCGCCGAGACGATCCTGATCGTCGGCGCCGACAGCCTGCTGACCGGCTTGACGCCCGATCTCGCGCTGCGCGCGCTGACCGAGAGCCGCGACCAGCAGTACGAGATGCCATTCGGCATCCCGGTCGCGAACACGTTCGCAATGACCGCGCTGCGCCACATGCACGAGTACGGCACGACCGCCGAGCAACTCGCGATGGTCGCGGTGATCGAGCGCGAGCACGCGGCACGCACGCCGGGTGCGCAGATGACCACGCCGATCACGGTCGACGACGTGCTGAATTCCGGCTGGGTCACGACGCCGTACCACAAGCTCGACTGCTCGCTGATCTCCGACGGCGGCGCCGCGTTCATCGTCACGTCGGCGGAGCGGGCGCGCGCCCTTGGCGTCGCGAAGCCGGTCTACATCCTCGGCGGCGGCGAGTGCTACACCCATGAGCACATCTTCCTGATGCCGTCGCTGACGACGACCGGCGCGGTGCAGTCGAGCGCGAAGGCCTATGCGATGGCCGGTTGCACGCCGGCCGAGATCGACGTTGCCGGGGTCTACGACTGCTTCACCGGCACCGTGATCATGATGCTCGAGGACCTCGGCTTCTGCCCGAAAGGAGAAGGCGGCCGCTTCGTCGCCGACCGGCAGATGACCTACGGCGGCGCGATCCCGTGCAACACGCACGGCGGCCTGCTGTCGTTCGCGCACTCGGGCATGCCCGGCTCGCTGTTCCACTTCGACGAGATCGTCCACCAGCTGCGCGGCGAATGCGGCGAGCGCCAGGTCGACGGCGCCGAGCTCGCGCTCGTGCACAGCCTGGGCGGCGGCTTCGCGACTCAGGCGACGACGATCCTCGGCACCGCCGCCACCGTCTGATGGCCCACACTGCGATGAACCCCGACGACGCACTGCGCAAGCCCTTGCCGGCAGCGGACGCCGACAGCGCCGCGTTCTGGGCCGGGATGCGCGAGGGCCGCCTGCTGCTGCAGCACTGCCTCGCGTGCGGGCATGTCCAGTACTACCAGCAGGGCATCTGCCGGGTCTGCGGCAGCGACCGGCTCGAGCACCGCGCCGCGAGCGGGCACGGCGTGGTCTACAGCTACAGCGTCGTCCATCGGGCGCCAGGCCCGGCCTTCAAGGCCGACACGCCGTATGCGGTGCTGCTGGTCGAGCTCGAGGAAGGGCCGCGCATGGTCAGCTCGCTGATCGACGCGGATCACACGGCAGTTGCGATCGGCATGACGGTCGAGCTGGTCTTCGACCCGGTCACCGATCAGGTGACGTTGCCGCGGTTCAGGCCGGTGCGCGCCGGCAGCTGAGCGCGCCGGCCAGGTTTCGAGCGAACCGGCTCAACTGCGGCGTCGGTCGGCACGACCCGATACGGCCGTGCCAAAGAAAAAGCACCGGGCCGCTCGCTGCGCTCCCGGTGCCTTCGCTTGAATCAGCCGGCTACTTCGGCGCCTTCGCGAACTCCGCCGACTGCTGCTTGACGACTTCCCAGACCACGTCGTCGTAGGCGCTGAACCAGTCGGTCTGCGGCACCCACTTCGCGCCGTCCCACATCTCGATGCGGGTCTTGCCGCCGCCGCCATGGTCCTTCGCGGTCACCGTGACCGGGGCGATCAGGCCGTTCGCGTCGTAGTTGCGCAAGCTCTCGAGGCCGTCTTTCAACTTCGCCGGCGTCAGCGGCCAGCCGTCCTTCTTGATCGCGGCGCGGGTCGCCTCGAACATGCTCGAGTAGATCGCGAGGCCGGTGTTGTAGTAGACGTCGCTCAGGTGCTTGCGGTCGCCCGCACCCTTGTTCTTGTCGTACAGGTCCTTCGTGATCTGCTGGATCAGCGGGTGGTTCTGACCGCCGGCGACGTTGGTGCCGCGCTTCAAGCCCTTCGCGTTGTCGGCGCCGATGTTGTTGATGTCGACCTCGTTGAGCCAGTTGACCGTGATCAGCCGGTCCATCGGCACGCCGTTGCGCTTCATTTCGCGCGCCGCGACGACGTGCATGTTCGACAGGTTCCAGCTGATGATCCAGTCCGGATTGGCGCGCCGAATCTGGGTCCAGATCGCGGCCTGGTCGTTGCCGGGCATCGGGTTCGGATACAGCTGCAGCTCGAAGCCTTCCTTCGCCGCCAGCGTCTTCAGCAGCGCGATCGGCTCCTGCCCGAACGGGTAGTCCGGGTAGATGAAGCCGATCTTGACGCCCTTCAGCGTGTTCTTCGACTGCGTCTTGATGTACTGGATGTCGTTGGCCATCTGGCCCCAGTAGGTCGGGCCGACCGGGAACACCCACTTGAAGACGTCGCCGTCGATCGCGTCGCCGCGGCCGACGAACGACTGCAGCAGGATGTTGCCGTCGGCCATGATGCGCGGCAGCACCGCGCGCGAGACCGGCGTCGACAGGAAGTCGAACACCATCACGCCTTCGCGCTTCAGCTTTTCGTAGCACTCGATGCCGCGCTGCGGTTCGTTGCCGTGATCCTGCACGACGATCTCGATCGGGTGCCCTTCCAGACCGCCTTTCTCGTTCAGGATCGTCGCGTAGTCGCGCGCCGCCTGCGAGATCTGCGGGGTCACGAATCCGTACGACTTGCTGAGGTCGTAGCAGAGCGCGAACTTGACCGGTTGCCCGGTGGCGGGCTGCGCGACCACGGGGGCGGCTGCGAGCAGCGCGAGTCCGAGTCCGGCCAAAGCCGTCAACAACCTTCTCTTCATGCCGATGTCTCCTTCGTCGTACGGGTTTGCAAGGGGTCCGGAGCACCTCGTACGGGGGTGCCGGAAATCGAAACGCGGGGATCGATGCCGCCGCCGACAGGGATCGTCCCCATCGCGGTCAGGTCAGCCAGCGCTTGCGCCGGCTGTAGTGCTTGATGTCGTAGAAGCTGCGGCCTTCGGCGCCGCCCAGATAGAACTCCTGGATGTCGGGGTTTTTCTTCATCGCCTCGGCGCTGTCGTGCATCACGATCCGGCCGTTCTCCATCAGGTAGCCGTGCGAGACGACCTCGAGCGCGGCGATCGCGTTCTGTTCGACCAGCAGCACCGAGAGGCCTTCCTCGCGGTTGATACGCCGGACGATCTCAAAAATCTCGGCGACGAGAAAGGGGGCAAGCCCGAGGCTCGGCTCGTCGAGCATCAGCAGCTTCGGCTGCGTCATCAGGCCGCGCCCGATCGCGAGCATCTGCTGTTCGCCGCCCGACAGGTAGCCCGACTGGGCGGTCCGGCGCTGGTGCAGGCGAGGGAAATAGCCGTAGACCTTGTCGCGGTTGCGCCGCATGTCGGCGAGCGTGCCGCGCACCGCCGACGCGGCGACCAAATTCTCGTCGGGTGTCAGGTGCTCGAAGACGCGCCGGCCCTCGAGCACGTGCGCGATGCCGAGCTGGACGCGCTTTTGCGGCAGCAGCCCGTCGATGCCCTGGCCGAGGAACTTCAGCTCGCCGCGCGTCACGAGGCCGCGCTCGGCGCGCAGCAACCCGCTGACCGACTTCAAGGTCGTGCTCTTGCC
>JBDSAB010000317.1:0-13231 GCA_039922395.1 Caldimonas sp. | reverse complement strand
CCCGAGTCGTGCGTCACATAACAACCGCTGCGCAGAATGGTCGACACCGGCCGGCTCAGCTGCGTCGGCAATTCCCGCGCGACGATGTCGAACGCCGCCGATCCGCCGGCGGTCAGGATGACGTCGGAGCCGGCAAAGAGGCCTTCGCGATCGCAGGCGATCGCCAGCGCCTTCAAGCGCTCCATCAGCGCGGTGACCGTGAGCGCGTCCTGCGTCGTGTCGCCGCTGATCTGCAGCCCTTCGTAACACTCGAGGCCCGACAGCGTGACGCTGCGGCTCGCGGCGATCGCGCGCGCCACCGCGAGCGCCGCGTCGTGGGTTCGCACGCCGGTGCGCCCGCCTGAGACACCGAGCTCGATCAAGGCGGTCAGCTTGCGCGGCGGTGGGTCGGTTGCGGCGGTCGTTTCGATCGCCGCGAGCTGCGCCGCCGAGTCGACCAGGAAGTGGAACTCGAGATCCGGATGCCGGCGCAGGAGCCCGATCACCGTGCGCACCTCGAGCGCGCCGAGCAGCTGGTTCGCCAACATCACGCGACGCACGCCGAACGCTGCGCAGATGCCGAGCTGCTGCACGTTGGCGACCGTCATGCCCCAGGCGCCGGCGGCGAGCTGCTGCGCGAAGATCTGCGGCGCCATCGTCGTCTTGCCGTGCGGCGCCAGCAGCACGCCGGTCGCCGCGGTGAAGTCGCGCATCCAGCCATGGTTGTGCGCCAGGGCCGAATCGCGGATCACGGCGAGCGGCAACGGCAAGTCGCCGTCGAGCAGGTTCCAGCCTTGCGCGCCGATGGCCGACAACGGCAGCGGCGCCGCCGACAACGGATAGCCTTTGGTCGTTGCGTCGATCACTTCGGCGAGGATCGGGCTCAGGTCGATGGCGTTCATCTCGTCGCTCCGCCGAGGGAAAGGATGTCGTCGCGCAGGCAGGCCTTGAAGCGGCCCGGCGCCACCTCGCGCAACGGCGGCACCGTCGCGGCGCAAGCCGCAACCGCGTACGGGCAGCGCGTGTGGAAGACGCAGCCCGAAGGCGGATCGACCGGGCTCGGAATATCGCCCTGCAGCAGGCGACGCGTGCGCCGCGCCTCGGGATCGGGACGCGGCGACGCTTCGAGCAATGCTTCGGTGTACGGGTGCTGGGGCGACCGGTACAGGTCGCCGGCACCGGCCACTTCCATGACCTTGCCGAGGTACAGCACGACGATCCGGTCGCACAGGTACTCGACGACGTCGAGGTCGTGCGAGATGAACAGCATCGTCAGGCCGAAGCGCTCGCGCAGGTCGCTCAGCAGGTTGATCACCTGGGCCTGGATCGACACGTCGAGCGCCGACACCGGCTCGTCGGCGACGATGAAGCGCGGCTCGACCGCGAGCGCCCTCGCGATGCCGATGCGCTGGCGCTGCCCGCCCGAGAACTCGTGCGGATAGCGGCTCGCGTGCTCGGGCGCAAGGCCGACGAGTGCGAGCAGCTCGGCGATCCGAACCGCGCGCGCCGCGCCCGGGTGCAGGCCGTGCGTGGCGAGCGCCTCGGCGAGCGTGTCGCCGACGCGCCGGCGTGGGTTGAGGCTCGCGTACGGATCCTGGAAGATGATCTGCAGGCGCCGCCGGTAGGGCTGCATCGCCCGCGCCGACAAGGTCGCGAGATCGACGCCTTCGAACAAGATCGAGCCGGCGCTCGGCTCGATCAGCTTCAGCAAGGTGCGGCCGATCGTGCTCTTGCCCGACCCGGACTCGCCGACCAGGCCGAGCACCTCGCCCGGCGCGATGTCGAAGCTGACGTCGTCGACCGCGCGGACCGGCCGGTCGTGCCGGCCGAAGTACTTCTTCAGGCCGCGGACGCGCAGCATCGGTTCGGTCACAGCGCACTCCAGCGCAGACAGCGGGACAAGCGATTCGCGCCGATGTCGGCGAGCGGCGGCATCGCTGCCGAGCATTCGGGCAGCGCCAGGCCGCAGCGCGGTGCGAACGCGCAGCCGGGGAGCGGGTCGAGCGGGCTCGCGACCTGGCCGGCGATCGCGTTCAGGCGTCGGCCCGGGCCGGGCGCGGTGGTGGCGAGCGCACGGCGCGGCAGGCAGGCGAGCAGGCCGCGCGTGTACGGGTGCCGTGGTGCCTTGAAGAGAGAACGCACGCCGCCCTGCTCGACCACCCGCCCCGCGTACATCACGACGACCCGGTCGGCGATCTCGGCGACGACGCCGAGGTTGTGGGTGATGAAGAGGACCGCCGTGCCGATGTCGCGGCGCAGCTTGTCGAGCAGCGCCAGGATCTGCGCCTGGATGGTGACGTCGAGGGCGGTGGTCGGTTCGTCGGCGATCAGCAGCAACGGGTCGCATGCGAGCGCGATCGCGATCATCACGCGCTGCCGCATGCCGCCCGAGAGCTGATGCGGGTACTCGTCGAGGCGCTGGCGCGCGGCCGGGATCTCGACCCGCTCGAGCATCTCGAGTGCGTGCCGCCGCGCCGCGCCGCGGGCCATGCCGAGATGCAGCATCGCGGCTTCGGCAATCTGGTCACCGACGCTGAACACCGGGTTGAGGCTGGTCATCGGCTCCTGGAAGATCATCGCCAGGTCGCGGCCGCGGAGCTTGCGCAGCGCGCGCGCCGGCAGCCGCGCGAGATCGACGACCGGGCCGGCGCGCGTGCGGAACAGGATCTCGCCGCCGGCGACGCGACCGGGCGGATCGGCGATCAACCCCATGATCGACAGGCTCGTCACCGACTTGCCGGAGCCGGATTCGCCGACCACCGCGAGCAGCTCGCCCGCATCGAGCGTGAACGAGACGTCCTCGACGGCGCGGACCAGGCCGGCCTCGGTCGAGAACTGCGTGTGCAGGTGGCTAACCCGCAGCAACGGCTCCGGCACGTCGGTCACAGCGCCTTCCTCAGCCTGGGATCGAGCAGGTCGCGGAAGCCGTCGCCGACCATCTGCAGCGACAGCGCCGACAGGATGATCGCGATGCCCGGAAAGACGACCAGCCAGATCGCCTGATGCGCAAATTGCTGGCCGCTCGAGATCATCGAGCCCCAGGTCGGCAGCACGGGCGGCACGCCGACGCCGAGGAACGACAGTCCGGCCTCGGCGAGCACCGCGTAAGCGAAGATGAACGTCGCCTGCACGAGGATCGGCGAGGCGATGTTCTGCAGCACGTGGATGAAGAGGATGCGCCAGGTCGGGATGCCGATCGCGCGCGCCGCTTCGATGAAGAGCAGCTCGCGCACGACCAGCGTCGAGGCGCGGACGACGCGGGCGACGCGCGGCGTGTAGACGATCGCGAGCGCCAGGATGACGTTCGTCATCGAGGCGCCGAGCACCGCGACCAGGGCGATTGCCAGCAGGATGTCGGGGAACGACATCATCGCGTCGACGAGGCGCATCACGGGCCCGTCGAGGCGGCGGAAGAAGCCCGCCGCCAGGCCGAGCAACACGCCGCAGACCATCGAGACGACGACCACCAGCGCGCCGATCAGGAGCGAATAGCGGGCGCCGAAGATCACGCGCGAGAAGACGTCGCGTCCGAGCTCGTCGGTGCCGAACCAGTGCGTCGCCCGCGGACTCTGCAGGCGGTCGAGGACCTTCAGCGCCATCGGGTCGTAAGGCGCGATCCAGGGCGCGAGAAGCGCGGCGAGTGCGACCACCGCGAGGATGACCGCGCCCGCGAGCACGACGCGGCGCCGGAACAGCTTGGCGATGAGCGCGGACCGCATGCGTCAGTAGGTGACGCGCGGGTCGACGACGAGGTACAGCAGGTCGGTCGCCAGGTTGATCAGCACGTAGAGCGCGGCGATGACCAGCAACGCGCCCTGGATGACGGGGTAGTCGCGCCGCAGCACCGCCGACACGACCAGGTTGCCGATGCCCGGCAGGCCGAACACGGTCTCGGTGACGATCGCGCCGCCGACCAGCAGCGCGAACGTGAGGGCGAGCACCGTGAGAACCGGGATCAGGGCGCTGCGCAACGCATGGTGCAGGACCACGCGCGCCTCCGACGCGCCCTTGGCGCGCGCCGTGCGGATGTGGTCCTCGCCAAGCACGTCGAGCATGCTCGCGCGCGTGAAGCGCAGGATGAGCGCCGAGTTGACGACGCCCAGCACGATGGCAGGCAGCACCAGGTGATGGAGCCGGTCGGCGAGCGGCACGCCCGGATCGCCGTAGCCTGCGACCGGAAACCAGCCGAGCGCGACGGCGAAGACCTGCATCAGGATCAAGCCGAACCAGAAGCTCGGGATGCTCGCGCCGAGCATCGCGAACCCGGAGAACAGCTGGTCGATGGCCCGGCCGCGCCACACCGCCGAGGCGATCCCGCACGGCACGCCGATCAGCGTCGCGATGACGATCGAGAAGAGCGTCAGGTAGAGCGTCGGCTCGGCACGTTCGAGCAGTGCCTGCGTCACCGGCCGCTGCAGGAAGATCGACTGGCCGAGGTTGCCGTGCGCGAGCTCCTTCAGCCAGTAGAGGAACTGCACGGGAAGCGGCTTGTCGAGGCCGTACGACGCGCGCAGCTGCGCGATATCGGCTGCGGTCGCCTGCTCGCCGAGCATCACCGCCGCGGGATCGCCGGGCGCCAGCCGGGTGATGAAGAAAACCAGCGTGGCGACGAGCAGCATCACCACCGCCATCCCGGCGAAGCGGGATGCGAGGTACCGGGTCATCTCACTTCTGCAGGCCGGTGTTCCAGAAGAACGGCCACGGCATCGCGACGTAGCCATCGAGCTTGCTCGAGCGCGCCGTCACGCTGTTGAAGTTGCCGACGCGGATGTAGGGCACCTCGGTGTAGACGACCGACTGGATGTTGCCCCAGAGGGCACCGCGCTTCTTCGCATCCGATTCGGCGTTGAAGGCGGCCAGCGCCGCATCTTTCGCCGGCGAGCTCCACCAACCGGGCGCGCCATCGCCGAGCTGCGGCGGCGTCAGCGTCGGCTCGGGCAGCACGGCCGAATGCGTGATGTAGATGTCCCACAGCGCCGGATCGTTGCGGCGCTGGATCAGGGTCGACCAGTCGACGACCTGCATGTCGGTCTTCAGCCCGGCGGCCTTCAGGTTCTCGGCCATCACGAGCGCGATGCGGTAGTGAAAGTCGTATTGCTGGCTGGTCAGGATCTTGATCGGCGCGCCGTCGTACTTCGCCGCTGCGACGAGCGCCGTCGCCTTCTTCGCGTCGCCCTTGCCGTAGTTCTCGGTCCCGGCCGTCGAATAGAACGGCGTGTTCTTCGCGTAGTGGTTGGCGTCGGCGCTGTAGAACTTCGGGTCGCCGAAGCCGGCGCCGAGCATGTCGGCGTCGTTCAGGCTCGCCTGCACCGCCTGGCGCAGCGCCATGTTGGCGAGCGGCCCCTGCTTGGTGTTGAGCACGAGGTACGGGAAGCCGAACGGCGCGGTCAGCACCGGCTTGACGTTGGCCGCGCTCTCGAGCCGAGCGTACGACTCGACCGGCAGCACGTCGGCGAAGTGGTACTGCCCCGAGAGCGACCCTTCGACGCGCGTGTTGGCGTTGGGAACCGGGATGAAGCGCAGCTCGTCGAGCAGCGCTTCGCGCTTGCCGGCATAGCCGCTCGCCGGCTCGCTGCGCACCTTGTAGCCGTCGAAGCGCACCAGCTGGACGTACTGGTCGGGCTTTCTCTCCTTGAACATGTAGGGCCCGGTGCCGACGAACTGGGTCAGCGGCGTGGCGATCGAGTCCTTGGCCATGATCGCGGCGAAGCCGTTCGGCAGCGCCAGGTGCGCGAGCAGCGGCGCGTAGGGTCGATTGAGCGTGACGACGATCGCGTTGGGACCCTTGGCCTCGATGCCCTTGATCTCCTTGCCGAGCGCCTTGCCGCGCGGCGCCGTGTCCATCCAGCGCTTCAAAGACGCGAGAGCGTCGTCCGACGTCATGTCACGGCCGTTGTGGAACTTGACGTCTTTCCTCAGCGGGATCGTGTAGACCAGGCCGCCGTTCGAGATCGCCGGCATGCTCTCGGCCAGCATCGGCGTCACGTTCCAGTTGGCATCGAAGGTGTACAGCTGCTCGTACACGTGCAGCATGATCGTGCCGACCAGGTCGGCGGTCGACGCCATCGGATCGAGGGTCTGCGGCTCGCCGATCATCGCGATGTTGGCGGCGCCGCCGCGCGGCGGCGCCGCGAGCGACGCACTGCCCGCGAGGGCGAAGGCGGCAGCCACGGTGACCGTGGCGATGGCGCGCTCGACGCTGCGGGCGCGTCCGGTGCGGCCGGCGCAAACGAATCTCTGGGCGATGGCAAGCATGGAGATCTCCTTGGGCGATTTGTGCCGGACGCTCGGCGTTGCAGCGGCAGCCGCCGCTTCGATGTAAATAAATTACATCCAGCGTGCAGTCTAGGACGCCGACCGCCCGCGTCAAGGCGGTCGATCCCGGGGAAAGATGTAAATTATTTTCAGCAGACGGCGTCGACAGCCGCCGACCGCGCAATCAGCGTTCGGATCAAGTACGCTAGAGGTCTCGCAGCTGACCCGAAAGGAGGTGATATGTTTTATATCTCACGGTCCGGGACGGATCCCTACGTGCTGTAGACGGTTCTGTCGCCAGACCCGCGGGCGCTCCACACCATCGGTGGGAGCGCCCGCGTCACGTTGGAGGCGCGCAGCGCTCAGCGTTCCATTGCCGCGTACACCATGTTGCGCAAGATCGAGCGGTAGGGCACGCGCTGCTTCGGCGACTGCATCATGAACACGACGTACGTGTTGCTGCGCGGGTCGACCCAGAAGTAGGTCCCGCCAGCGCCACCCCAGTTGTATTCGCCTGCCGGCGTGATGAAAGGCGACTCCCCGTTGGTCCGGCGCACCGCGAAGCCCAAGCCAAACCCGTACCCGGCCCCGGGAAGGTAGAGCGGCGTGGTGGCGACGCCGGCACCCAGATGGTCCGACGTCATGTACTCCAGTGTCTTGGGGCTGATGTAGCGCCGGCCATCGAGACTGCCGCCGTTTGCCATCATCTGCAGAAACCGCGAGTAGTCCGGCGCCGTGGAGACGAGTCCGCCGCCACCCGATTCCAGCTTCTGCACCACGCGGGGATCGCCGAATGTCGCGTTGGCCCCGATGATCCGGTCGTCCGGCCAAGGCTCGGCAATGCGCGTCTGGCGCGCCGACTCGGGCACGTAGAAGCTGGTGTCCTTCATTCCCAGAGGATCGAACAGCCGCTCCTTCAACAGCACGCCCAGCGGCTTGCCACCCACGACTTCCAGCACCCGGCCCAGCACGTCCGTGGAATAGCTGTAGTCCCAGGTGCTGCCCGGCTGATAGTGGAGCGGCATCGTGGCGAGCTTGTCGACGAAGTCGGCTGTCGTCACATCGCCCGAGATGCCGATGCCGGCGTCCACATACGCCTTCTTCACCAACGAGTCGCCGAAGAAGCCGTACGTCAGGCCCGATGTATGGCGCATCAGATCCTGCACGGTCATGGCCCGGCGAACCGGCACCAGCTCGAGGCTCTTGGTGCCGGCGGCGTCGACCTTCTCGGTACCCACCTTGACGTTGCCGAAGGCGGGCAGATAACGCGAGACCGGCGCCTCCAGCAGCAGCTGACCCTCCTCCACCAGCATCATCGCGGCCACCGAGACGATGGGCTTGGTCATCGAGTAGATGCGGAAGATGCTGTCCCGGCGCATCGGCTCGTCCCGCGCCGGATTCTGCTGACCGAACGCTTCGTAGTAGGCGGTCTTGCCGTCGCGTACGACAAGGACGACTGCACCTGGGATTCGCTTGGCGGCGATCTCGCGCTGCACCCACGCGCCGACGCGGCTCAGCCGTTCCGGTGAGAAGCCCACGTCCTCCGGTCTCACCGAAGGCGGCACTTGCGCCAGCGCGACAACAGCGGCCCCCAAGAGGCTGAGGGCGCAAACAGTGCGGCGGAGGATTTGGCCTCCAGGCCAGATTCGAGCGGTCATGAATGTCTCCTTGGAATTGGCGGCTTGCCCAGTCAAGCGACCCGATCGGACAACCTGACGGATCGCACCCGGGCTCACAAGTCACGCAGTAACGGGGCGCCGCTGTGAGCCGCAGCGTAGCGCAACAACGGTTGAACATCGCGTACTGAACCAAGGAGGCATCGTTCGCTTCGGCGTGGACCAAGCCTGCCGACTCGTCTATCGAAGCAGTCGATGGTTTCGATGGAAATTCATCACTTCCATCATTGCGCGCCGAGTCACATGCTTCGCCAGCGCGGGTGTGCAGCGACACACCCGCAACGAACGCAGGCGAAGAACACTGAGGGGCCGCTGGCGGCGACCCGGTGCACACCGATCACGAGGAGACATCCAGTGGACCGACGTCATTTCATTCGAGCCGCGGCCGTTGGCGCTGCTGCCATTTCGACGGGGCAGCTTGCCGGTTGCGGTGGCGGCGGCGACGACGCTGCGGGGACCGGGCCGGACCTCCTGCTGGTGAATGGCGACATCCACACGCTCGATGACCAGAACAACACGATCTCATCGATCGGCATCCAGGGAGGGCGCTTCGTGCCGGAGGGCGACATCAACCGGAGCCGAGCCCTGGTCATCGACCTGCGCGGCAAGACGGTGGTTCCCGGCCTCATCGAAAGCCACACCCACTTTGTGAGCCTGGCCAATCGTCCCGGCTACCACGTGGCCGAATGGGAGTTGGCCTCCAGCATCGCCGGCGTGCTCGAGAAACTTCGTGCACGCCGCCAGCGAGGGGTACCGGAAGGCCAGTTCATCACGGCCATGGGCGGCGGCACACCCAACATGTTCGCCGAGCGGCGATTGCCGACCCTGGCCGAGATCGACAGCGTTGTGGCCGATCGACCGGTCTTTCTGTACCAGGGAGGTGGCGGGCCGGCGAGGACGAATACGCTCGGCAAGCAGTTCTTCGAGAGTGCGACAGGTCCGCTGGCCGGACCGGTCACCGTCGGCGCCGATGGGACGGTTGCCGGCGGCAATCCGAACATGGCCAACCGGGCGCTGTATCACTTGCGCATTCGCCAGACCTTCGACGACAAGAAGCGCAGCGCGCTCGACGCGATGGCGTACTCGGCGGCCGTCGGCGTCACCACCAACCTCGACCAGGTGCTCCCTGCGAAGGCGACCGGTACGCTGGATCCGGCATCGCTCGCCCCGCAGCCGACGGATGCGCTGTTCAACCTCGATCATTTCCGCATGTACGACGCCATCCTGGCGCTGCACCGCGAGGACAAGGTCTTGGTTCGACTGCAGATGAATTCACTGCACAACCAGGGCTACATCGCAGAGCTCGGCGACCTCAGCCGCCAGTTGCCGGAGCTGCGGGAGCGCTTGAAGAACACCCAGCAGTTCTTTGGCGACGACATGATCCGGACCGGCGCTATCGGTGAATGGGGGGCGCCCTTTGCGGCACCCTCGAACGCCAATGGCTACGCCGTCTGGTACGAGGCGCAGCGGCTGATTGCCCAGGCTCGGTGGAGCAACGAGAACGCGCAGGCCAACAACCCGAACATCGAGCAGGTGATCGCGACCTACGAGGCGATGGATGCCGAGTTCGGCATCAAGGATCTGCGCTGGGGTCTGCACCATGTCGAGCAGGCGACGCCGGCTCAGATCGCGCGGCTGAAGGCGCTGAACTGCCGGGTGTCGATGTCGGGCTTCAAGTGGCTGAACAGCACGCCTCGGGCGGATGGCCTTCCGGTGGGGCCGTTCTTCGCAGACATCGTCGCCAGCGGCATCCACGCCGGCCTGCACGAGGACGGGGTGCACATCGCGCCGCACAACCCGTGGTTCGCTCTCCACTACGCGACCACGGGGCTCAACCTGGCCGGCGATCAGATCAACCCCGGCCAGCAGATCAGTCGTCTGCAGGCACTGCGCGCCTACACGCGGGAGAACGCCTGGTTCCTTAACCGCGAGAACGAGCTCGGTTCCATCGAGTCCGGCAAGCTGGGCGATCTCGTCGTGCTGGATCGCGACTACTTCAACGTCAGCGTTGCCGAGATGAGGCAGACGAGACCGATCCTCACGATCGTCGGCGGGAAGGTCGTTCACGACAGCGGCGAACTGGCCTAGGGCGACGACGCCGGCGCCGTGCCCGGGTGCAAAGAAAGCGAGCTGGGCGACGCCGGTCCGAAATCGCAGGCCGAGCGAGGACTGCAATAAAAGGGCCCCGCCGAGTCGCCTCGGCGGGGCCAGTCAACCAAAGAGCTTGCTGCTTAAGGCATCAAGCGGCGGTCGCCAGCTTGCGGCGCTTCGCAACACCACCCAGCAGGGCCAAACCCGCCAGCATGAGGGCGTACGTCTCGGGTTCCGGAATCGCTGAGACTTGGAGGTTCAAGTCACCCGTGCTGGTACCCGCCGTGGTCCGCGTGATCGCAGCACCGATCGTCAGCGAGTACGGATTGACCGCCGAAGAGAAGCTGCCCGACACACTGTTCGAGTACGACGAGCCAGACTGAGCTCCCGACGTGCCGATCAGATTCGCGCCGGAGAACTGGAGCGCGGTATTGCTCGATCCGCCCCACGCTCTGCCCGTCACCGTCCCGCTGCCGCCGGAGTTGGTGCCACCCAGCGCGAGCAGGAACGAGCCGCTCGACACGAAGTCGGTGTCGGAGGTGTAGAGAAAGACGTTTCCGCCGCCAGCCGCGCTCGACGTCGCCGTGAAGGTGAGGTCAAGTTGCGGGGCCGCGGCACTGCCGATCATCGGCTTGCTTTGGGACGTGTTGACAAGCAGCGAGTAGCCGAAGGCAGAAGTCGAAAAGCTGATTCCGCCGAGCGCCGCGATGTTGTCGCCTGCACCGTTGTCTTGAATGGTGATGTCGTCGCCGCCTGTACAAGCCAGGTCATTGCAGACGGTCGCAAAGAAAGCAGCGTGTGCCGGTGCACCGACCACTGCTGCCAGCGCAAAAACAGCGCTGCCGATCAACGAACGATTCAGAGATTTCATACGGGCATCCTTAGTGGGAAATGGTGCAGGTCCAGAGCGGCCAGTGTTCTGCCTCTGCACCGCGCCAACAAGCCCTTGTCCGGGGGGTGCGATGGCGATTTGACGCCTTTTTCGGCAATCTGTGGAAAAGTCCGCACTCATCGCATCCTGCGTGCTCTTTCTTGTTACGAGATTGTCGGACCCCCGGCGCCGCGACATTCAGGCGTTGAGACTGCTGCGGTCAATCCGGCAAGCGCAGACGTCACGTCCGCGTGCAGGTTCTCCGGACCCAGCACGGCATCGAACTCCGCCTGCCGAATCAGCGCCATCGGTTGCGCGTTGAGCGCGCAAAGGACGAGGCGGACGTTCTGACGATGCAGATGTCGATACAGCTGCTGCAAGGCGTCGAGGCCGGACGCATCGATCGATACCAACTGGTGCATTTCCAGGATCACCGCCCGAGTTCCCGCGGGCAGGTTCTCGCCGATCCGTTCGAGCTTGGCGACCGCCCCGAAGAACAGCGAGCCGTAGAGCTTGCAGATCCGCACGCCGGGCGGTGCTGTCGGGTCGTCCTCGATGCCGAACAGCGTGCTCATGCGGTACACGAAGAAGAGGCACGCCAGGACCAGCCCGACCTCCATCGCGACGGTCAGGTCGACCATCACCGTCAGCAGGAAGGTCGCGATCAGCTTGGTCCGGTACTCGACGCTGAAGCGGCGCAGGCGTCCGAACTCGTGCCACTCACCCATGTTGAATGCGACGAACAGCAGGATGCCGGCCAGCACCGCGAGCGGAACATGGACGGCGAGCGGCGCGGCGACGAGGACGATCAGCAGCAACGTCGCCGCGTGGACGATGCCGGCGATCGGCGACACCGCCCCGGCCCGCACGTTGGTGACGGTGCGCGCGATGGTGCCGGTCGCGGGAATGCCGCCGAAGAACGGCACGACGAAATTGGCGACGCCTTGCGCCATCAGCTCCTGGTTCGGATCGTGGTGCGGATACGGCGTCAGGTTGTCGGCCACGCGCGCGCACAGCAGCGACTCGATCGCGCCGAGGGCGGCGATGGTCAAGGTCGGAATGAAGAGCTGCTGAACGCTCTGCCAGCTCACATCGGGCCAGGCGAATGTCGGCAGGCCTTGCGGAATGCCGCCGAAGCGGGTGCCGATGGTCTCGACCGGCAGCGCGAGCCAGGCCGCCGCCAGCGACAAGGTCACCAGCGCGATGATCGGACCCGGTGTCCGGGCGGCGATGCGGACCGCGGCGCTCTCCAGCATCCGCCCGGGTAGCGGACTGCCCTTCGCAAACAGGCGTGGCCACGCGAACAGGCCGGCCAGGCAAAGCGCACCGAGCGCGAAGGCGCAGGGATTGAAGCCGCCGAGGTGCGTCGCGATCGCGTGGACCTGCGCGAAGAAGTCGGCCGGCACCTTGCCGATCTGCAGGCCGAACAGATCCTTCAGTTGCGACAGCGCGATCAGCACCGCGATGCCGTTGGTGAAGCCGATGACGATCGAGACCGGGATGTAGCGCACCAGCGCGCCGAGGCGCAGCCAGCCGAGCAGGAACATCAGCACGCCGGCGAGCATCGTCGCGATCAGCAGGTTCGCGACCCCGTAGCGCTGGACGATGCCGTAGACGATGACGATGAAGGCGCCCGCCGGGCCGCCGATCTGCACGTGCGAGCCGCCGAGCGCGGAGATCAGGAAGCCCGCAATGATCGCGGTGAAGATGCCCTGCTCGGGCTTCACGCCCGAGGCGATCGCGAACGCCATCGCGAGCGGAAGCGCCACGATGCCGACCGTCACGCCGGCGCCGGCATCGGCAAGAAAGCGGTCGCGGTCGTAGCCGGCGACTGCATCGAGCAGCCGCGGGCGAAAACGCGAGACCTTGATCGGCGCCGGTCCGATCAATGCGCAGCGGCCGTCACCGCGCCGATCCCGGTCTCCGAGCGGACCTGCTGGCCGAGGAAGCCGGAGCGGTCCACACCGGCACGCCGGCTGCGGTCGAGCAAAGAGAAGACGATGATGCCGATGAAGCCGATCGACATCGAGAACAGCGCGGGCGACGCATAGGGAAACAGCGCAGAGCCCTTCGGATTGCCGAGCGTGACCTCCCAGACCGACGGCGAGACGACCGTCAGCGCCACCGACGAAATAAGGCCCAGGAAGCCGCCTATCACTGCACCGCGGGTCGTGCAGTCCTTCCACAGCACCGACATCAGCAGCACCGGGAAGTTGGCAGACGCCGCGATCGCGAATGCCAGGCTGACCATGAACGCGATGTTCTGCTTCTCGAAGGCGATACCGAGCACGACGGCGACGATGCCCAACGCGACGGTGGTGACGCGCGAGACCTTCAGTTCGGCAGCGCCATCGGCCTT
>JBDSAB010000316.1:0-12520 GCA_039922395.1 Caldimonas sp. | reverse complement strand
CGATGGCGCCAAGGTGTACCGCGTGATGCGCCAGGGCGATCTCTGGCAGCCGGTGCGCGAGGTGCGCCACAGCGTGCCTGCCGAACGCGACAGCTTTGTCGGCCGCCAGCAGCCGCTGCAATGGCTGGCGAAGAAATTCGAGGACGGCGCGCGGCTGGTCTCGGTGCTCGGCATGGGCGGCACCGGCAAGACCCGGCTGGTCACGCGTTTCGCGTGGACATGGCTGGGCGACTACCCCGGCGGCGTCTGGTTCTGCGACCTGTCGCAGGCGCGCACGCTCGACGGCATTCATTTCGCGGTGGCGCAAGGGCTCGACGTGCCACTCGGCAAGACCGACCCGGTCGTGCAACTCGCCCACGCGATCGCCGGGCGCGGCAGGTGCTTGGTGATCCTCGACAACTTCGAGCAGGTCGCGTCGTTCGCCGAAGCCACGCTCGGCCGCTGGCTCGACCGCGCGCCGCTGGCGCAGTTTCTGGTGACGACGCGGGAGGTGCTGGGAATCGTGGGAGAGGAGACGTTCGCGCTCGACCCCTTGCCCGCCGACGACGCGGCCGCCCTGTTCCTGCGGCGTGCCGAAGCCGCGCGGCAGGGCTATGCGCCGAGCACCGATGACGTGAGCGCCGTCAGGCAACTCGTGCGGGTGCTCGACGGCTTGCCGCTGGCGATCGAGTTGGCGGCCGCCCGGGTCCGCGTGATGCCGCCACGCACGCTGCTGGCGCGGATGAGCGAACGGTTCAAGTTGCTGGCGACGACCGGTGGGCGCGCCGAACGCCAGGCCACGCTGCGCGCCACCTTCGACTGGTCGTGGGACCTGCTGGTGCAGACCGAGAAGGCCGCGCTCGCACAACTTTCGGTGTTCGAGGGTGGCTTCACGCTCGAGGCGGTCGAGGCGGTCATCGACCTGTCGGTCGTCGACGATCCGCCCTGGCCGCTCGATGTGCTGCAGTCGCTCGTCGAGAAGTCGCTGGTGCGCCAAGTTCGCGACGATCGTTTCGACCTGCTGGTCAGCGTCCAGGACTATGCCGCCGAGCACCTGCGCACGCCCGACCGGTACGAGGGCAGCGGTCCGCGTGCGCTGCGGGTGGCCGAGTCGCGCCACGCGACGTGGTTTGCCGGCTTGACCGAGCAGCAGGCGACGGCCGGGCGCGGCGTCGAGCTAGAGAACCTCGTCCGTGCCTGCCGGCGCTCCGTCTCGGGCGGCGATGCGATCGCCGCGACCCGGACGCTCGAAGGCGCCTGGGCCGCGTTGCAGCTGCGCGGTCCGTTCAAGGCCGCAGTCGACCTAGCACGGGAGGTCGGATCGATGTCGAGCCTCGCCGACACATTGCGCGCGCGCGTCGAGAGTGTTGAAGGGAGAGCGCTAGAGGCGTGCGGGCATGTCGCGGAGGCCCGCGCGCGCTACAGCACGGCGTTGCGCCTGGCTCGCGCGGCCGGCGACCGCACGAGTGAAGGTCGCCTGCTCAGCAGCCTCGGCGGTCTCGATGCGAACGAGGCGTTGATGGATGCTGCTGAGGAGCATCTCGAAGCAGCATTCCGCATCGCCCGCGAAGCCAGGGACCGCCTGCTCGAATGCGAAGTCCTGAACGGCCTCGGCACGATGCGCGACCACCTCGGGCAGATCGATCAGGCGCGCACCCACTACCTCGCCGGGCTGGCGATTGCGCGCGACCTCGGCGATCGGCATTGGGAGGCAGGGATCCTCGGCAACCTGGGAAATCTCGACGTGAGCCAGGGCCGGCTCGGCCCGGCTCGCGAGCACTACGAGGCCGGCCTCGAAGTGTCGCGTGATCTCGGCAACCGCAAGTGGGAAGGCAATGCCCTGTGCAATCTTGGCCTGCTGCATCAGTTGCAGGGCAACCTCGACGAGGCGCGGTCCGCGTTGCAACAGGCGCTGCTGGTCGCGCGCGAGATGGGCCACGCGCGCCTCGAGGCGATCGTGCTCTGCAATCTCGGCATCGTCGACGACGCATCAGGTGCGTTCGACGATGCGCGCGGCCACTACGAAGCCGCGTTGCTGGTCGCTCGCGATCTCGGCGATCGCCGCATGGAGGGTCAGTTCCTCGGCTACCTGGGCACCCTGCAGGCGCGGCAAAGCCGGTTCGACGAAGCCCGGGCCGCGCTCGACACGGGTGCGGCGCTGCTCCGCCAGGCGTCGGATCGACTCAACCTCGGCGTGCTGCTGTGCGGACGAGCCGAGCTCGAGTGGCGCTCCGGTCAGCGTCAGAACGCGTTCGCAACCCTGTCCGAAGTCGAAACCATCGAGGCGGCGGTCGGCGCCGTGGGCGGCTCCGAGCTGTCGAATGCGCTCGACCGGGTGCGTGCGCTGTTCGCGGGGCGCACGGAGCCGACGGCGCGCGCCGTCACTGATTGCTGATGTACGGGTCGTAGCGGGTGCATTCGGCGCCGCCGGCGCGTAGCACGTGCACCGAGTACTTGATCGCCGGTGTCTTGTCCTGGTGGTTGTCGTGGACCTGGAACCGGCGCCCCTGTGCGATCGACCCGGGGTTGTTCGTGAAGCCTGAGCCGTTGATGACGATGCCGTCATTCGCGAACACGTAGTCGTCGGGCTCGATGGTCCAGCGGATGTTCTGCGCAGCGCTGATGCCGACGTGCTTCGGCGTCACTTCGAGGTTGTTCTGCTGGCAGGAAATCACCTTGACCTTGATCTCGCAGATGCCCGGCGAGCAGGGCGTCGGTCGACCCGGAAACGAGCGTTCCATGCTGGCACAGGAGGCCAGCAGGCCGGCGGTCAGCGTGAGGGCGAGCATCCTGGAAAGCGCCATCGTTCTTTCCTTCCCGTTGGCCCGGCTGGTGCGCCGCCGAGGCGCTGGAATCAACGTGCGGCGAGGCGGGGCGGCACGACGGTACTGCCGGCGGCAGGTCGTGTCAACGCGAGATGCTGCGGTCGTGAGGACGCTGCGGCGGCCGCTGCGGTCGGTGACGGCAGCTCGCGATAATGCGTTCGCGGTGTCGGCGGCGGTCGACACCGGCGAACGAACATCAGGAGACGATCATGAAACGCCGTACCGTGCTCGGCGCTGCCACCGCCCTGTGGGGCTGGCAGCTTGCCCGCGCGCAAGCCTACCCGACCAAGCCGATCCGCTACATCGTGCCGGTGGCGGCCGGTGGCGGAAACGACATGATCGCGCGCGTCGTCACCGAGCGATGGGGCCGGGTGATCGGCCAGCAGTTCGTCGTCGAGAACCAGAGCGGCGGCGGCGGCGTGATCGCGTGCCAGACAACCGCGCGGTCGGCACCCGACGGCTACACGTTGATGCAGGGCTATGTCGCGACGCACGGCACCACGCCGGCGACGCGCAATGTCAGCTATGACGCAGTCAAGGACTTCACGCCGATCGGCATGATCGGTGGGACGCCGAACGTGCTGGTCGTCAACAGCTCTCTGCCGGTCAAGACGCTTGCCGAGTTCATCGACTACGTGCGCAAGAACCCGGGCCGGGTCAACTACGGTTCGGCCGGCCCGGGATCGCTGACTCACCTGACGATGGAGCTGTTCAAGCAGGAGATCGGTGCGTTCATGCTGCACATCCCGTACCGCGGCATCGCGCCAGCCTTCACCGACATGCTCGGCGGGCAGACGCAGGCGATGTTCCCCGGCCTCGCCGCCGCGCTTCCGCACCTTCGGTCGGGCCGTGCCCGTGCCCTTGCCGTTACCGGCCGCTCACGCAGCGACCAGCTGAAGGATGTGCCGACGCTGGAGGAGTCCGGTTTCAAGGGCTTCGACGCGATGCAGTGGTATGGCTCGGTCGGCCCGGCGGGAATGCCGGCCGACGTTGTCAAGCGCCTCAACGAGACGCAGGTTGCCGTGCTGAAAGATCCCGAGCTGCGCGAGCGGCTCGCGGTCGAAGCGGTCGAACCGATGCCGATGAGCCCGGAGCAGTTCGGCAATTACATTCGCGAAGACATCCAGCGCTGGACGGTGCTGGCGAAGGCCCGGAAGATCCAGCTCGACGGCTGAGCGAAGGCCGCGGGCGGCTGCGCAGTCCACTCCGTCTTTGCGGTCGGGTCGTTCAGCAAATGTCAATGAACGGTCTGCCAATCGACGAAAGAGCCGAGCCGCTTCAACAGGCGCTGCCCATCTCGCTCGACCCACTTGTTCTGCCGTGTCGCGAGCAACTGGCCGAGAAACGCATGACAGTCAAGCAGCAGATCATGGACGCTTTCGTCGTCAATGTCGTGGGCTGTCGATGGCTCGATCAAGTCGAGGGTGCCGAACTCGCTCATGGTGATCTCCGGGCGTCGGTTTCAAATTCACTGATGCCAGCTTAGTCGCCGAATCCCCAGCTTTTTGGACCCTCCCGTTCAAAGAGGAATTCGCCTACAAGCCGGTTGGGCGTTATCCAACCTCGTGGCGCGTCGTCGGTTCCTACACTCGTCCGAAAGCGAGCGAGTCACCGGGGTTGCTTGAGCGACCGACCCGGCGAAGCGTCGCGTCCACGCGTTCGCCAGATTGACAGGCTATGCAACGGCTCGCGGCTGCAGCATCACGCCTGACTGCCGCAGATCAATAGTGGATGCTGCGCAGCGCGCCACCGCCCGCGGCGATCGCGTCGCCGTTGATCGCGATCGACTTCGGCGATGCCAGAAAAGTCACCACATAGGCCACTTCGGCGGCGTCGACCAAGTGCCGAATCGAGTTCCCGTCGGCCATCCGCTGCTCGACCTCGCGCTCCGAGACGCTTTGCGTGCGGGCCTGGTGCGCGACCAGCGCAACGGTGCGCTCGGTCCGGGTCAAGCCGGGATGCACGACGGTCACGTTGATGCCGTCCGGCCCGAGTTCGTCGGCGAGGTTTTTCGTCATCGCCGCAACCGACACGTTGCGCATGCTGCCGACGGCGTTGCCGCTTTGGCGTGCCGCAAGGCCGCTGATGTTGATGATTCGGCCCCAGCGCTGCGCCCGCATGTGCGGCGCGACTTCACGCGCACAGCGCAGGTAGCCCATCACCTTGATGTCCATCTCGCGGTGATAGAACGCGCCGGTGATCTCGGCGAGCCGAGGCGGTGCGCCATAGCCGGCGGGCTCCGCCGCCGCGTTGACGAGGATGTCGATGCCGCCGCCGAGCTGGCGCACCGCTTCGCTCACCGCGCGGGCAACCGCGCCGTCGTCGGTCGTGTCGGCGACGACGGCAACCACATGGCGTCCGGATTCGCTGGAGAGTTCCGATGCGGTCGCCGTCAACGTGGCTTCGGTGCGGGCCAGGAGGGCCACATCGGCGCCTTCGAGGGCGAGCGCGCGGGCGATCGCCTTGCCGATACCGCGGCTGCCGCCGGTTACCAGCGCCCGCTTGCCACGCAGTTCGAGATCCATGGTGTCGCCGCGATTGATGTCGAGGATCCGGATTCTCGATCAATCGGACGGCGCAGCGCCGCGTGCGTCATATGGGGTCGGTGACGGTTGACCGGTGGCTGCAGTGCGGGATCACGTCAGGGAGCGGCGCGTCGGACCATCGTGCGCGGTTCGTCGAATGGGCGATGCGATCGCGCGCGGCCTTCGCGGGCAGAGCCTCCGGCCCATCGCGATGAATGGCGAGCGCCTCTTCACAGCGCTCGAGCGCGCCAGACACCTCATTCGCCGCACGCAGAACCGTCAGCGCGGCATCGGTCGGTACGAGGCGCTTGCCCTGCGTGTCGAACAGCCGCACGCCGAGTGCATCGCTGAGCTTGCGCAAGTGTCCCGACAACGTCGGCTGGGCGATGCAAAGGGCTTCGGCCGCACGCGTTGCGCTGCCGAGGCGGACCACCGCCTCGAGGGCAGCGAGTTGCGGCAGCATGCCGTGGCGCACGTAGCGTCGGAGTCGAATTCGGCTCGGTGGGTTCGTCGTCATTGCCGTTCCTCAAGAGTTGGGAAAGGCAAAGGTCTCGTTCAGGCCGGCCTGGCCATCCGCGTCGCCGAGGCCTCACGGCCCGTGTTGACGACAACGCGGCGCGCCCTGACGGGGACGCGGAACTACTCCCACTTTGCTGTTGCAGCGTCGACGGACTGCCGATCGCCACGTCGCTAGTTTGACATCCCGCGGTCCGCGAACGAAACAGGGTGTTCCCTGCGACCGCAGGCCGAACAGGGCCATCTTCGATCGCGAATTGCGATGCATCGCGAATCTCGAAGTGTCGCTTCGCGGCGTTCGCCATGATGGGTCTTCGGTGGCCCGCGCAAGCGAACGACAGCCCATGGACACGACTCAATTCTTCACCGCCCTCTTGGCGATCGTTGTCATCGACATCGTGCTCGCCGGTGACAACGCGATCGTCATTGCGCTCGCCGCGCGCGCGCTGCCACCGCACCTGCGCAAGCGCGCCATCATCTGGGGCGCGGTCGGCGCCGTCGCGGTGCGCAGCCTGATGACGGTGATCGTCGTCTGGCTGCTGAAGGTGCCGGGGCTGCTCCTTGCAGGAGGCCTCGCGCTGGTCTGGATCGCCTACCGGCTGCTCCTTCCCGACGACGACAAGGGCGACTCGCACGGGCCGGCGGCCACCACGTTCTGGGGCGCGATGCGCACCATCGTGATCGCCGATGCCGTGATGGGACTCGACAATGTGCTGGCTGTCGCCGGGGCCGCGCATGGCAGCTACCTGCTCGTCGTCGCCGGCTTGGTGATCAGCGTGCCGATCGTCGTGTGGGGCAGCACGCTGGTGCTGAAGCTTGTCGACCGCTATCCCGGTGTCGTGTACTTCGGTGCGGCGGTGCTGCTGTGGACCGCTGTCAAGATGATCGACAGCGAGCCGCTGGTGCGTGATTGGCTGCAGACCGCGCCGGTGGTCGCGGCACTGAGCTACCTGATCATTCCGATCGTGCTGTGGATCGGCTTTGTGCGGAACCATCGCCAGCTCGAGTCCCGCATCCATGCTCGATTGACGGCGTTCAAGTTGCAGGCGCCGCTCGGTGACAGCCAGGTCATCGCCTCGGTCCCGCCGCTCGTCGGCGACACTGTGGCTGTGGATGCCGACACACGCAGAATCGACATGTTCCGAACTGAAGGAGGTCCCTCGATGTTGAAAGTGCTCGTACCTGTGGATGGTTCGCCGAATGCGCTGCGCGCCGTTCGTCATGCGATCGACGAATACCGCCGCCATCATGAACTCGAACTGCACCTGCTGAACGTGCAACCGCGCTTCTCGCGTCACATCTCGCGCTTCGTCAGCCGACAGGATCGTGAAGCGTGGCATCGCGAACGCGCCGACGCGGCGCTTGCGTCTGCGCGCGATCTGCTCGCCCAGGCCGAAGTGCCCCACCAGTTGCATCACGCGACCGGCGACCGTGCTCGTGAGATCTGCCGCGCTGCCGAGCGGCTTGGGGTTCATCACATCGTGATGGGAACCGCCCGCAAGAATTCGATCACGCGGATGCTCGAGGACTCGGCGACCAGCAAGGTGCTCGAGTCGACGCCGGTGCCGGTTGAGGTTGTGTCGGGCGATGCGATCTCGAAGTGGGAGCGCTGGGGCCTGCCGGCTGGCGTGGTGGGCGCGGGCAGTCTGCTCGTGCTGGCGATCGACTGAGTCCGCTCGACCGCCACTCAGCATGGCGCGGCTAGCGCGCCGCGAACGCGCGCGCCAGTGACGCCGACAGGATGGCCATGCGGACCGGCTTCTCGGCGAACACGAAGTTCAAGCTGGCGACCGCCTGCGCGATCTCCGATTCCTGCACCACGCCGGCCAAGACCTGCGCGGTCAGCACGACGATCGGGCAGGTGGCGTCCTGCGCACGGATCGCGGCGATCAGCTTGACCGTGCTGGTTTCGCCGACGATCCAGTCGATCACGAAGGCGTCGTAGCGCTCGTTCTTCGAGCGCGTCTGAAGGTCGGCCGTCCGGTAGAACGGATGCGCGTCGTAGCCGCTGTCCTGAAGGTGCGCGCAGATCGAATCGGTCAGGTCCCGATCGTCGTCGAGCACCGCGATGCGCTTGCGCGCGGCATGGCTCGGCCGCGCCTCGAGTCGGTCGATGACGAACATCGGTCGCTCGCCGGCCTCTTCGGCGAGCACGGCCGCCCATTCGCTGCCGATCTGAACAGCGACCAGCGCATCGTCCCGCGGTTGTTCGGCGGCTCCGCCAATCCACAGCTTGCAGGGTACCCGCGCCTTGCCGATCGACAGCATTCCTGAGACCGATCCTTCGGTGCCACCGGGCGCCACCACGTCGGCGAGCGACTCGCCGAGCAGCGCGCCGACGCGTTCGAGCTCCTCCAACGTCCAGGCGGCAGCGCCGTTCATCTTGCGATGCGCCTGCGCGTAGGAAAGCCCGATCGCGTCGGCGAGCCAGGCCGACTGGCGGTATTTCGGCAGCCCGTGCCGCTCGAGCAGCGCGCGAACGCAGCGAACGGCCAGCAGGCCTGCGGATTCGGTGGGAGCCGGGGGCGCGGAAGTCATGGGGCGGAGTCAAATCTAACGTGATGAGCAAACATGTAGGGAAAACTCGTGCTAAAAAAGAAAGCAAGTTGCTTGATACGCAACCAACATCTGCTTAGAGTTGCTTCTCCCGCAAGTGTTTGCAGTGTAAGGAATCGGCGCCATGACGCTCTCCAGTTCGCAGCATCCGGCGCCATTTCCGACCCTCGACGTCGATCTGGCCGGGCTCTCCAGCGGGACCTTGCTGCCCAGCGGCGAGTCGGCAGCTTATGTCGCGGTCACCGTGCTGCTGCCCATCCGGCGAATGCGACGTGCGACCGCCCCGACACGCGCCGCTGCGCTTGATGCATCAGTTTCAATTTCGAAGGAAGGCGACTCCATGAAGGTCTTGCTGATCGACGACCATCCGCTGATTCTGTCTGCGCTGCAGGCCGTCATCCTGGGTCTCGGCTCGCACGTCGGCGTGGTCGGCGTTGCGACGGCCAAGGCGGCGCGCGAGGCGCTCGCGGCCGACGCGGATTTCGATCTGGTGCTGCTCGACCTGCAACTCGCCGACGAGGACGGCTTCGAGCTGCTGGTCGAGCTGCGCGCGGCCTATCCGGCGCTGCCGGTCGTGGTGGTGTCGGCGTCCGATCGCAGCTCCGACGTCCTTCGCGCAATCGATCTCGGCGCGATGGGCTTTGTGCCGAAACGCGCCAGCAACGACACGCTGTTCCAGGCTCTGAACATGGTGATGTCGGGCGGCATCTACGTCCCGCCCATGCTGATGCGATCGCATGTCTCGAACCGAACCGCGGTCGTCCCGGCAGCCACCCAGGGCTGGGGCGTGCGGCTCGATGACGCGGCCTCGGAATCATCGGGCAAGGCCGGGCCGCCTCTCGCGGCCCTCGGCTTGACGCCACGCCAGACCGATGTTCTTGCGTTGCTGCTGCAAGGGCAGCCGAACAAGCTCATCGCGCGGGCGCTGAACCTGTCCGTCGAGACGGTCAAGGACCATGTCGCTGCGGTACTCCGCACGCTCAATGTCAGCTCGCGCACCCAGGCCGTTCTGGCGGTGAGCCAGATGTCGCACCAGGGCGCGCTGGCCGCATGGCGCGAATCGCGTCAGGCCGAACTGCGCCGAGGATGAACGGCACTCGGCGGGGCTGGGTCGGCCCTGATGCGGCACTGGAATCGTCGGCACCCGTTGCTGCGTCGATCAAGTCACAACGCGAGCCGGCCGAAGGTGATCCGCCGGCCTCGGCGCTGTCGGAAGAAGTCCAGAGCGCGTTCGAGTACATGCCGGCGACGCTGGCCGGCATGGTGGCCGGGGCGAGTGTCGTCGCGCTGCTGTTCTGGGACCTGGCGCCGCGCCACGTGTTCCTGCCGTGGCTCGGCGCGTTCGCGACGCTCTGGTTGGTGCGTCTCGCGATGCTGCGGCGTTTTCGGCTGGCGCTGCGCCTTGGTGTCTCGAACTGGCTTGAGTGGCGCCGTGTCTGGAACATCGCGACCTTGGTCTCTGGAGCGCTTTGGGGCCTGACCGCGTGGCTCTTCTATGGCTACGGCAACCCGAGTCAGCAGACCGGGCTGATCATCGTCGTCTACACCTACTGCATCGCTGCGGTGCCGGTGCTCGCGAACCAGTCGCGCGTCTTTCTGATCTTTGCGTCGCTGTGCTTCGGCCCGATGATCGCGCGCATCGCCAGCGAGGGTGACGTCTACAGCCTGCAGCTCGCCGGCGAGCTGCTGCTGATCGTCAGCATGACGACGCTGCTGGCGCGCAACTACCGCCAGGCGCTCCAGCGCGTCACCGAGCTGAAGCTGAAGGCCGACGGTCTGCTGGTCCAGCTGCGTGCCGAGAAACGCATCGCCGACGTTGCCCGGGCGCAGGCCGAGGCAGCCCGACTCGAGGCCGACATCGCCAACCGCGCGAAGACCCAGTTCTTCGCGGCCGCGAGCCATGACCTGCGCCAGCCGCTTCATGCGATGGGCTTGTTCGCCGAGGCCTTGCGCCAGCGAACCCGCGAGCCCGAGGTCGCGCACCTCGTCAACAGCGTCAACGAGTCGGTCGATGCGCTGGAAGGCTTGTTCTCCGAGCTCCTCGATATCACGCGGATCGACAGTGGTGGCGTCGAGGTGCGGCCTGATCACTTCGAGATGGACGAGGTTCTGCGCAAGGTGCGCCTGCACTTCGAGCCGACCGCGTTCGAGAAAGGGCTGGCACTTCGGTGGCACGGCGGCCGACACGTCGTCCATGCCGATCCGATCCTCGTCGAGCGCGTCGTCCGCAACCTGCTGTCGAACGCGATCCGCTACACCGAGGACGGCTCCGTGCTCGTGAGTTGCCGGCGTCGCGCCGGACGGGTGCTGCTCCAGGTCTGGGACACCGGCGTTGGCATCGACGAGGCCGACCGCGACCGCGTGTTCGAGGAGTTCTATCAGGTCCCGACGGCCACCCAGCGGTCGGACGAGCAGCGCAAGGGACTCGGTCTCGGGCTGTCGATCGTGGTGCGGCTGGCTCGCCTGATGGACGCTCCGCTGTCGCTGCGCTCCGTGCCGGCGCGGGGCAGCGTCTTCACGTTGAGCCTGCCGTTGGGGCAGGCCCCGCGAGTTGCGCCGAGCCGGCTGCCGCGCGACGGCCCGGTCGATATCACGCTGGCCGGCCGGCTGGTCGTGATCGTCGAAGACGAACCGGCCGTGCGCGAAGGGCTTGCGGTCTTGCTGGCCGGCTGGGGTGCCACGCTGGCCGCGTTCGGCAGCGTCGCCGACGTCGAGCGCTGGGCCGCGTCGAAGGACGCGACGTCGATGCAGCCGGCGCTCGCCCTTGTCGACTACCGCCTCGAGCAGGGCCGGACCGGCGTCGACGCCGTCGTGGCCCTCCGCCAGCGCTTCGGTGCCGCGTTGCCTGTGATCTTGATCACCGGCAGCACGACGTCCGGGCACGAGGCGGAGGCCCAGGCGCACGATTTCCACCTGCTGATCAAGCCCGTGCTGCCGAACAAGCTCCGCGCGATGATTTCGTTCAAGCTCGCCGTCAGACCGCCGGCTCCGGCGCGCAGGGCGCCCTCAGCGGAACGTGCCATTCACGAAGGCTGATACGCCAGGCGCACGTAGATCGGCGCAAACGCCTCGGCCTGGGTCACCTCCAGCAGCCGTTCGCGCGCGAGTTCAAGCAGTGCGATGAACGTCACGACCAGCACCGGCACGCCGCGGCGGGGATCGAACAGGTCCTCGAACATCGCGAAGCGGCGCCCCTGTAGCGCGCGCAGCACGATGCTCATGTGCTCACGCACGCTCAGGCGCTCGCGGCTGATCAGATGATGCTGCGTCAGACGTGCGCGCCGGACGATGTCGGCCCAGGCATCGCGCAGGTCGGCCGGGTTGACGTCGGGAAGGCGGACTGCCATCGACTCTTCAATCACCACCTGAGCGCGCTGAAAGTCGCGGCCGATGACCGGCAGCGCGTCGAGACGGGCCGCGGCCATCTTCATCTGTTCGTACTCGATCAGCCGACGGACCAGTTCGGCGCGCGGGTCCTCGGGCTCCTGCCCGTCGGCGCTCTTCTTCGGCGGCAGCAGCATGCGCGACTTGATCTCGATCAGCATCGCCGCCATCAGCAGGTAGTCGCTGGCCAGTTCGAGATTGCTGCGCCGGATCTGCTCGACATAGGCGAGGTACTGCCGGGTCACGCTCGCCAGCGGAATGTCGAGGATGTTGAAGTTCTGGCGCCGGATCAGGTACAGCAGCAGGTCGAGCGGACCTTCGAACGCCTCGAGGAAGACCTCCAGCGCATCCGGCGGGATGTAGAGGTCGGCCGGCATCGTGAACAGCGGCTCGCCGTAAAGGCGGGCCACCGCCACGCCGTCCACGGTGTCGGACACGGTCGGGGGCTCGGCGAGGGCCGACGTCATGTCGGACAAGGACGCCATCGAGAGGGAACCGCCCACGGGCCTGGGTCAGCGAGCAGAGCGCGGCTCAGGGGGTCTTCGGCTGGTACACGTAGGGTTGCTGCGGGATGCGGGAGTCGCTGTGCTCCGACTGGGCCTCGCGGTCGATCCGCCGGTCCCACAGCAGCGCCCGGCCGGCGCGCTGCTCGTCCTCGAGCGTGGGCCGATCCGCCTTCAGCTGTTCGATGAAGGCAGTGGCGTCGGACTTGTAGTGCTTCCAGAACAGCGGCAT
>JBDSAB010000315.1:0-10739 GCA_039922395.1 Caldimonas sp. | reverse complement strand
ACCTGCGTGATCGTCAAGCACGCGAACCCGTGCGGCGTCGCGATCGGCGCGAACGCGGCCGAGGCCTACGGCAAGGCCTTCAAGACCGACCCGACCTCGGCCTTCGGCGGCATCATCGCGTTCAACTGCGAGCTCGACGGCGCCGGCGCCGCGCTGGTCGCGAAGCAGTTCGTCGAGGTGCTGATGGCGCCGAGCTTCACGCCCGAGGCGCTCGCGCTGTTCGCCGCGAAGCCGAACACGCGCGTGCTGCAGATCGCGTTGCCCGCCGGCGGCGAAACCGATTGGGACAAGGGCCGCAACGCGCAGGACGTGAGACGCGTCGGTTCCGGCTTGTTGATGCAGACCGCTGACAACCACGAGATCACGCAGGCCGAACTCAGGGTCGTGACAGAGAAACAGCCGACGCAGGCGCAGTTCGACGACCTGCTGTTCGCCTGGAAGGTCGCGAAATACGTGAAGAGCAACGCCATCGTGTTCTGTGGCGGCGGCATGACGATTGGTGTCGGTGCCGGGCAGATGAGCCGGATCGACTCGGCGCGCATCGCCAGCATCAAGGCCGCCAATGCGGGCCTGACGCTGGCCGGCTCGGCGGTCGCGAGCGATGCGTTCTTCCCGTTCCGCGACGGCCTCGACGTCGTCGTCGACGCCGGCGCCGCCTGCGTGATCCAGCCGGGCGGCTCGATGCGCGACGACGAGGTGATCGCCGCCGCCGACGAACGTGGCATCGCGATGGTGCTCACCGGCATCCGCCATTTCCGGCACTAGCCGCCGGCACCTGCAGCGATGAAGCTGCCCGAGGCCGCCGGACTGCTTCTCGCGTTCGTCGCCCGCCTCATCACCGGCGCGCAGGGTCACTGGTACGGTTGCCCGCCGAAGGCCGAGCAGCGGATCTACTTCGCGAACCACCAGAGCCACTTCGACTGGGTCCTGCTGTGGGCGGCGCTGCCGCGCGACCTGCGCAGCGCGACCCGGCCGATCGCGGCGCGCGACTACTGGACCGCGTCGCCGCTCAAGCACTGGATCACACGCGAGATCTTCAATGCGGTCTACGTCAGCCGCCAGCGCAGCGACGACGAGGACCCGCTCGAGCCGCTGATGGAGGCGCTGCGCCACGGCGACTCGCTGGTGATCTTTCCCGAAGGGACGCGCGGCCACGCCGCCGAGCCGGCGCCGTTCAAGTCAGGGCTGTTCGCGCTGGCGCAGGCGTTTCCCGAGGTCCAGCTGATCCCCGCCTGGATCGACAACGTGCAGCGCGTGATGCCGAAGGGCGAAGTGGTGCCGGTGCCGATCCTCTGTACGGTGACCTTCGGCGCGCCGATCGCGTTGCAGCCGGACGAGGCACGCCGGACCTTCCTCGACCGCGCCCGGCGCGCCGTGGTCGCGCTGCGCAAGGTGGTCTGATGGGCGACCTGCGCGCGCTCGGCGTCACCCAGCAGGTCGGCCTGCTGTTCGTCACGATCTTCGGCCTCCTGATCCTGACGACCCTGGTCGCGCTGAGCCGATCGCTGCGCGAGCGCACGGCCGCGCAACAGGCAACGTACTGGCGCTTTCGCCGCGACCTGCGCGCGGTCTGGGCCGGCACCCTGCTGTTCTGGATCGCGTGGGCCTCCGGCGCGTTCGTCTCGACATTGGTCTTCGGCGTGCTGTCGTTCCTCGCGCTGCGCGAATTCGTAACCTTGACGCACACCCGGCGCGGCGACCACCGCAGCCTGCTGCTCGCGTTCTTCATCGTGCTGCCGGTGCAGTACGTGCTGGTCGCGATGCGCCTCTTCAACGCATTCACGGTCTTCATCCCGGTGTACGTCTTTCTCGCGATCCCGGTGGTCAGCGCGCTCGGCAACGACCCGAACCGCTTCCTCGAGCGGACCGCGAAGATCCAGTGGGGCATCATGGTCTGCGTGTACGGGATGAGCCACGCCCCTGCCCTGCTGCTGCTCGACCTGCCGGACTACGCCGGGCGCGGCGCGTTCCTCGTTCTGTACCTGGTGATCGTCGTCGCGGTCGCGCAACTGGCCCAGGAAGCGGCCAGCCGCAAGTTCCGCCGCCGGCCCGTCGCCCGCGCGATCAGCCGCTCGTTCTCGTGGCGCGCCTGGGGCGTGGGCGTCGGGGTGGCGGCCGCGGTCGGCCTGCTGCTGTTCTGGACCACCCCGTTCGATCCGCTCACCGCGCTCGCGATGGGGCTCGTCGCCGGCGGCGCCGGGACGCTCGGCGAGTTCGTGATGAAGGCGCTGAAGCGCGATGCCGGCGTGCGCAGCTGGAGCGGCCAGCCGTCAATCACCGGCGCGGTCGGCCTGCTCGACCGCGCCGCCCCGCTCTGCTTCGCGGCGCCGGTCTTCTTCCACTCGGTGCGCTGGTACTTCGGTGTCTAGGATGGCTGTCATCCGCATCCTCGGCATCGACCCCGGCCTGCGCACCACCGGCTTCGGCGTGATCGATTGCGAGGGCGCGTCGCTCCACTACGTCGCGAGCGGCACGATCAAGAGCGACGCGCCGCTGGCCGGCACGCTGCCGGCGCGGCTGAAGGTGATCTTCGACGGCGTGCGCGAGCTGCACCAGCGCTACCAGCCACATTGCGCGTCGGTCGAGATCGTGTTCGTCAACGTCAACCCGCAGTCGACCTTGCTGCTCGGCCAGGCGCGCGGCGCCGCCTTGACCGCGCTGGTCGCCAGCGACCTCGAGGTTGCCGAGTACACCGCGCTGCAGATGAAGAAGGCGATCGTTGGCCACGGCAACGCCAAGAAGGAACAGGTCCAGGACATGGTGATGCGGCTCCTTAGCTTGCCTGGTCTGCCGGGCAAGGACGCCGCCGATGCGCTCGGCCTGGCGATCTGCCATGCCCATGCCGCGCGCTCCTTTGCGGCGATCGCGCGCGCGACGACGCTCGCGCCGCGCACCCACGCGCAATACAAGCGGGGTCGCAGCTACTGATCGGGTGGCGTGGCGAAGCGATGTGACCGACTGCCGCCGCGAAGCGACCGGTGCCGGCATCGCGCTCGAGTCGATGGCAAACGAGATCGGTAGTCGACCTGTGGCGCGCATGCCAACGCCGTCACGCCTCGGCGGCGGGAACCCCCTTTCGCGGGCTCTGACCCGAATCCGCTGCGCCACAATCCAGCCCCATGTATGCGCTGTTCGAGGAGGCCGGCAAGTTCCTGGCCGGACGAGTAATGACCGAGGCCGAGAACTCGGCCCAGATCGAGCTCGAGTCGGGGAAGCGCGTCAAGGTGAAGGCCGCCAGCGTGCTGCTGAAATTTGAGCAACCGGCGCCGGCTGCGCTGTTCGCATCGGCCAATGCGCTCGCGAAGGAGATCGACCTCGACCTCGCGTGGGAGTTCGCGCCGGATAGCGAGTTCGGCTTTGCCGACCTGGCGCGTGACTACTTCGAGCCGGGCGCCGGCGCCGAGAAGCAGGCCGCCGCGCTGTTTCGCCTGTTCGAGGCGCCGCACTACTTCCGCCGGCTCGGCAAGGGCAACTTCAAGAAGGCGCCCGAAGAGATCGTCAAGGCCGCGCTGCTCGGCATCGAACGCAAGAAGCAGCTGGCCGCCCAGATCGATGCCTGGGCCACCGAGCTGGTCGGCGGCATCTGCCCGGAGCCGGTGCGCGAGCAGCTGTACCGGATCCTCTTCAGGCCGGACCGCAACGCGCCTGAATACAAGGCGGTGGTCGAGGCCGCGAACCGCAGCCATCGGGCGCCGCTCGACCTGCTGAAGGCGGCCGGCGCGATCGACTCGCCGTACCAGTTCCACTGGCGGCGCTTCCTGTTCGAGCAGTTTCCGAAAGGCACGGCGTTCCCGCCGTTGCCGGTGCCCGCGGTCAAGGACACGCTGCCGCTCGCGCCGGTCGAGGCGTTCTCGATCGACGATTCGGCAACGACCGAGATCGACGATGCGCTGTCGGTGCAGGGTCTCGGCACAGGTCAGGTCACGCTCGGCATCCACATCGCCGCGCCGGGGCTCGCGTTCGCGCCGGAGTCGGCCGTCGACCGCGTCGCCCGCGAACGGCTGTCGACGGTCTACATGCCGGGCTGGAAGATCACGATGCTGCCCGACGCGATCGTCGAGGCCTATACGCTGACGGAAGGTCGGCAGTGCCCCGCCGTCTCGCTGTACGTGACCTTCGACGAGGCGACGTTGGCCGTGACGGCCTCGGAGACCCGCTTGGAGCGGGTTGCGATCGCCGCCAACCTGCGCCACGACCAGCTCGACGGCGTGATCACCGAAGCGACCTTGCTCGGCGAGGCACCGGCCGGCTACCGATTCGCGCCTGAGCTCGCGTTCGCGTTCCGCCTCGCACGGAACCTCAAGGCGCAACGCGAGCAGGTGCGCGGCAAGCCGGAGATCTTCAACCGGCCGGACTACGCCTTCCGGCTCGAGGGCGACGGCCACGAGCCGCGCGGCGACGAGCCAGTTTTGATCGAGCCACGCGCGCGCGGCTCGGCGCTCGACCTGATCGTCGCCGAAGCGATGATCCTGACGAACAGCACCTGGGGCCGCTGGCTGGCCGACTGCGGCGTGCCCGGCATCTACCGCAGCCAGGCCAGCCTCGCGCCCGGCGTGAAAGTGCGGATGAGCACGCGGCCCGGGCCGCACGCCGGCCTCGGCGTTGCGCAATATGCCTGGTCGACGTCGCCGCTGCGCCGCTATGTCGACCTCGTGAACCAGTGGCAGCTGATCGCGTGTGCGCGCCACGGCACGACGGCGGCGCTGGTCGCACCGTTCCGTCCGAAGGACGTCCAGCTGTTCTCGATCATCTCGTCGTTCGACGCGGCCTATGCCGCCTACAACGCGTTCCAGTCGGGCATCGAGCGCTACTGGACTTTGGTGCATCTCGCCCAGCGGCGGATCCAGGAGCTCCCGGCCACCGTGATGAAGGACGGCCTGGTGCGCGCCGACCACTTGCCGCTCGTCTTCCGCGCGCTTGGCGCGGAGGCGCTGCCGCGGGGCGCCCGTGTCCGCGTCAAGATCACCGCGACCGATCTGCTCACCCTCGACGTGCACGCCAGCGTCGCCGAGCGCCTCGACGATACCGGCGCGCTGCCGGCCGAGGCGCTGGCCGAGGAAGCCGTTGACGACGCCGAGTCGAGCGAGCCGGCCGGCCCGCTGACCCTCGCGATCGCCACCGACGACGCAAATGGCGACGGTGCGGTCGCCGCCGCCGACGAATCGATTCCCGCCACCTGAGCCCATGCTCGGCAAGTTGTCGCCCGTCAGCACCGCGTTGCTGGTCTCGCTCGGCCTGCACGCAGCGCTGCTGACGGTGCGCTTCGTCGATCCGGCCGGCTTCGAGCGCATCTTCAAGGACACGCCGCTCGACGTGATCCTGGTCAATTCGCGCTCCGGCGAAGCGCCGGAGAAGCCGCAGGCGATCGCGCAGGCGAGTCTCGCCGGCGGTGGCGAGGTCGAGAAAGGTCGCGCCAAATCGCCCCTGCCGCCGTCGGCACTGATCGAGGCCGGCGATGCCGATGAAGATGCGCGCAAGCAGATCGAGCAGCTGAACGACGCGCAGGCCCAGCTGCTGGTTCAGGTGAAACGCGAGCTCGCGCTGCTGCCGGCGACCGAACCGATGCGCGACCAGGGCGACCCGAAGGAGCGCGCCCAGGAAGAGCGTCGGCGCCAACTCGTGCAGCTGCTCGCCGAGATCGAAAAGCGCATCGAGGAAGAGAACGCGCGGCCGAAGAAGCGCATGGTCGGGCCGTCGACGAAGGAGGCGGTCTACGCGATCTACTACGACCAGCTGCGCCGCAAGATCGAGGAGCGCGGCACGCGCAACTTTCCCGAGAACCAGGGCCGCAAGCTCTACGGCGAGCTGACGATGAATGTCACCGTCGATTCGGAAGGGCGCGTCATCGAGACCGAGGTGGCGCGCTCGTCGGGCCAGAAGGTGCTCGACCGCCGCGCGGTCGCGATCGTGGTCGCCGCCGCGCCGTTCGGACGCTTCTCGCCGAGCATGCGGCAGAAGGCCGACCAGCTGGTGATCACCTCGCGCTTCAAGTTCACGCGCGACGACGGGCTCGAGGCCACGGTCGGCGCGGCGCCGCACTGATGGACCGCTACGTCGTGATGGGCAACCCGGTTGCCCACAGCCAGTCGCCGTTCATCCACGCGGCGTTCGCGCAGCAGACCGGCCAGGCGATGGAATACGGTCGCATGCATTGCGACTTCGATGCGTTCGAGGCGACTCTGCAGGCCTTTGCCGGCGCCGGCGGCCGCGGCTGCAACGTGACGATGCCGTTCAAGTTCGACGCGTTCCGGCTCGCTGCGACCCGCACCGAACGCGGCGAACTGGCCGGTGCCTGCAATGCATTGCGGCGCGAGGGAAACACCTGGCGCGGCGACAACACCGACGGCGCCGGCCTGCTGCGCGACATCGAGCGCAACGCCGGCGTGGCTCTGCGCGGCGCGCGCATCCTGTTGATCGGTGCCGGTGGTGCCGCCAGCGGGGTGCTCGGACCACTGCTCGCCGCGCGGCCGGCCGAGCTGGTCGTCGCAAACCGGACGCTGGCGAAAGCGGTCGACCTGCTGCGCATGCATCGGGCCGCACTGGCCGCGCAGGACGATCGATCGCTCGTGTTGCGCGCTGCGCCGCTTGACGACTGCGGCGACGCTTACGACATCGTGCTGAACGGCACCGCGAGCAGCGTGCAAGGCGCGGGCGTGCCGGTCGCGGCCGGTGTCCTGCGGCCCGGTACGCTGGCCATCGACATGATGTACGGACCGGCCGCGCGTCCGTTCCTGGCCTGGGCAGAGGCCGAGGGGGCCACCGCTCGCGACGGACTCGGCATGCTGGTCGAACAGGCCGCCGAGGCGTTCGCCTGGTTTCGCGGGGTCGAGCCCGAGACAGCACCGGTGCTCGCCGCCTTGCGCCAGCGGATGGAAGCGCCGGCGCCGTGAGGGGTGTCGTCGGCTCGCTGGGACGCCTGCTCGGCCTGCTCGTCATCGCCGCCCTTTCGCTGCAGCTTTACTTTCTCGCCCGTGTCGGCGCGATGGCATGGCTCGATCCGCAGTCGACCGCTTATCAGCGCTCCGAGGCATGGCGCCTCGCGACGCAGAAGGGTGCGCTGGCCTGGAGCCACGAGTGGCTGCCGTCGGCGCGGATCTCGGCGAACTTGAAGCGGGCAGTCATCGCCTCGGAGGACGCTGGCTTCTCGGACCACAGCGGTGTCGAGTGGGATGCTCTCGAGAAGGCCTGGGAACGCAACCAGAAGGCCGAAGCAGCGTTCGCCCTGCGCGACCAGCAGGTCCAGCAACGTGTCGGGGGACGACAGCTGGCGGCGGCTACGGGGCGGGCGCCGAAAGTCGTCGGCGGCTCGACGATCACTCAACAGCTCGCGAAGAACCTGCTCCTCGGCGGCGAGCGCAGCCTGGCCCGCAAGGGACAGGAGTTTGTCGTGACCGCGTTCCTCGAAGTGCTGCTGTCGAAGGATCGGATTCTCGAGATCTACCTGAACAGCGTCGAATGGGGCGAAGGCGTGTTCGGCGCCGAGGCCGCCGCGCGCCGCTATTTCCATGCCAGCGCTTCCGGCCTCTCTGCCGCCCAGGCGGCGCGGCTGGCGGTGCTGCTGCCGGCGCCGAAGCGCTTCGAGAAGCGACCGGCGTCTCCGTACGTCCTCGGACGGGCCGCGACCATCATGGCGCGGATGGGTGCAGTCGACGTTCCCTGAGACGGCGGCGAGGTCGCAGACCGCGGTCGGGAGACCGACTCCTAGAATCGGCCGATGCCCGGCACCCTCAGCGAAGAGATCGCCGCCGCCGCGGCCCGCATGGTCGTCGAGGACGGCATGGAATACGGCCCGGCGAAGCGGCGCGCCGCCAAGCAGCTCGGGCTGCATCCGCGCGGCGCGGAGATGCCGGACAACGATCAGCTCGAGGACGAGGTGCGCGCCTATCTGGCGCTGTTCTGCGGCGACTCGCAGCCGCGCGAACTGGCCGCTCTGCGTGGCGTCGCCGCCGTCTGGATGGAGCGTCTGGCTCCCTTCCGGCCCCACCTCACCGGTGCCGTGTGGCGCGGCACCGCGACGCGGCACAGCGACATCCACCTGGAGCTGTATTGCGACGATTCGAAAGAGGCCGAGCTGGCGCTGATCGACGGCCGCATCGACTACGAGGTCTCGACGCGCAACGGACCGCGCGGCCAGCCGGTCGACGTGCTGAGCATCCAGGTGCCGAACCGCGAGTTGGCGCAGCACGTCACGCTCCGCCTCGATGTGCTCGACTACGACGACCTGCGCGGCGCGTTGCGGACCGATGCGCGTGGACGCGCCCCGCGCGGTGATCTGGCTGCACTCCGCTCGCTGGACGCGTCGTCATGACGCGCCGCGCCTGGATCGCCGGTTGCGCCGGCGCCGTGGCGGCGGTCGCCGGTGCGGGCGCAGCCTGGTGGCACAGCGACGAGCAGTCGAAGCGACCGGACGTCTGGAGTCTTCGGTTTCCGAAACCGGGCGGCGGCGAGGTCGCGTTGTCCGAATGGCGCGGCGCGCCGCTGCTGATCAACTTCTGGGCGACCTGGTGTCCGCCCTGCGTCGAGGAGATGCCGCTGCTGGCGCGCTTCCAGAAAGCGCAGCGGGGCGCCGGCTGGCGAGTCCTGGGTCTGGCCGTCGACAAGGAGAAACCGGTGCAGGAGTTCGTGGCTGCCAAAGGCATCGACTTTCCGATCGCGCTCGCCGGCAACGAGGGCTTGGCGCTATCCCGCTCGTTGGGCAACACCGCCGGGGGCTTACCATTCAGCCTCGCGCTCGGCCGCAATGGCACCGTTTTGGCGCAGAAGGTCGGCGCACTGAACGAAGCGATGCTGGCTGAATGGGCTCGACTTCAAGCTTGAGCCCGATGGAGCAACATCGCCGAAAAGACCGATCTTTGCGGTAAAGTCCCCGCTTCCGCCGTCAAAGCCCAGCTTCCTGTTTTGCCGAGCCCTCGCCTGAACGCTGAGAACAAGAACTGGAGATTGGACATGGACCTTCGCAAGCTGAAAACGCTGATCGATCTTGTCTCCGAGTCGAACGTCTCGGAGCTCGAGATCACCGAAGCGGACGGCAAGGTCCGGATCGTCAAGGAAAAGCAGGTCAGCGCTCCGGTGATGCACTACGCCGCGGCACCGCTGCCGCAGGCTGCGCCCCTCGCGGCCGCACCGATACCGGCAGCACCGACCGTAGCGGAGCCGGCGCCCGAGCCGGGTCACGTGGTCAAGTCGCCGATGGTCGGGACCTTCTATCGTTCGGCCAGCCCGGGCAGCGAGTCCTTCGCCGAGATCGGAACGGTCGTCAAGGAAGGCCAGGCGATCTGCATCATCGAGGCGATGAAGATCATGAACGAGATCGAGGCGGACAAGGCCGGCACCGTGAAGCAGATCCTTTGCGAAAACGGCCAGGCGGTCGAGTTCGGGCAGCCGTTGTTCATCATCGAGTGAACCGGCGCGCCGCATGTTCAAGAAGATCCTGATCGCCAACCGCGGCGAGATCGCACTGCGGATCCAGCGCGCCTGCCGCGAGATGGGCATCAAGTCGGTCGTGGTCTATTCCGAGGCCGACCGGGACGCCAAGTACGTGAAGCTGGCCGACGAGGCGGTCTGCATCGGACCGGCGGCGTCTGCGCAGAGCTACCTCAACATGCCCGCGATCATCTCCACGGCGGAGGTGACGGACGCCGAAGCGATCCACCCGGGCTACGGCTTTCTCTCCGAGAACGCCGACTTCGCCGAGCGCGTCGAGCGGAGCGGCTTCATCTTCATCGGGCCGACGCCCGAATCGATCCGGCTGATGGGCGACAAGGTGTCGGCCAAGCAGGCCATGATCAAGTCGGGCGTGCCGTGCGTGCCCGGCTCGGACGGCGCGCTGCCGGACGACCCGAAAGAGGCGATCAAGGCGGCCCGCGAGGTCGGCTACCCGGTCATCATCAAGGCGTCGGGCGGCGGCGGCGGCCGCGGCATGCGGGTCGTCCACACCGAGGCGGCGCTCCTGTCCGCGGTGCAGACCACCCGCGCCGAGGCCGGTGCGGCGTTCGGCAACCCGGCGGTCTATCTGGAGAAGTTCCTCGAGAATCCGCGCCACATCGAGATCCAGGTCCTCGCCGACCAGCACAAGAACGCGGTCTGGCTCGGCGAGCGCGATTGCTCGATGCAGCGCCGGCACCAGAAGATCATCGAGGAGGCGCCCGCCCCCGGCATCGCGCGCCGCGTCATCGAGCGCATCGGCGAGCGCTGCGCCGCTGCCTGCAAGAAGATCGGCTACCGCGGCGCCGGCACGTTCGAGTTCCTGTTCGAGGACGGAGAGTTCTTCTTCATCGAGATGAACACCCGCGTGCAGGTCGAGCACCCGGTCACCGAATGGGTCACCGGCATCGACATCGTGCAGATGCAGATCCGGGTCGCCGCCGGTGAGAAGCTGCCGTTCCCGCAGCGCGGCATCCAGATGCGCGGACACGCGATCGAGTGCCGCATCAATGCCGAGGATCCGTATTCGTTCAAGCCGTCCCCGGGTCGCATCACGACCTGGCATGCGCCGGGCGGTCCAGGCGTGCGCGTCGACTCGCATGCCTACGCGAACTACTTCGTGCCGCCGCACTACGACTCGATGATCGGCAAGATCATCGTCCACGGCGACACGCGCGAACAGGCGCTCGCGCGCATGCGCATCGCGCTGTCGGAGACGGTCGTCGAAGGCATCCTGACCAACATCCCGCTGCACCGCGAACTGATGGTCGACGCCAAGTTCGTCGAAGGCGGCACCAGCATTCACTACCTCGAAG
>JBDSAB010000314.1:0-4356 GCA_039922395.1 Caldimonas sp. | reverse complement strand
CGGTCGACGTGCTGCCGTTCGACGGCCTGATCTAGCCGGCTAGCGAATCGCCGCGGCCCCGATGCCGCGCTTGGCCAGGCGCTGCCAGGTGTCGACGACCGAATCCGGGTTCAGCGAGATCGACACGATGCCCTCGTCGGCAAGCCAGTCGGCGAAGTCCGGATGGTCGCTCGGGCCCTGCCCGCAGATGCCGATGTACTTGCCGGTGGCGCGGCAGGCCGCGATCGCGCGCGAGATCATCGCCTTCACCGCAGGGTCGCGCTCGTCGAAGTCGCGCGCCAGCAGCTCGAGTCCGGAATCGCGGTCGAGGCCGAGCGTCAGCTGGGTCAGGTCGTTCGAGCCGATCGACATGCCGTCGAAGTGCTCGAGGAACTGCTCGGCGAGGATCGCGTTGCTCGGCACCTCGCACATCATGATCACGCGCAGCCCGTCGGTGCCGCCTGCCGAAGCGCGCTTGAGACCGCGCTCGGCCATCATGTCGACAACCGCCTTGGCCTGACCGAGCGTGCGCACGAACGGCACCATGATCTCGACGTTCGTCAGCCCCATCTCGGCGCGCACCCGGCGCAGCGCCTCGCATTCCATCGCGAAGGCCTCGCCGAACGCCTCGCTGACATAGCGCGACGCGCCGCGGAAGCCGAGCATCGGGTTCTCTTCCTCGGGCTCGTAGCGCGAACCGCCAATCAGCTTGCGGTACTCGTTGCTCTTGAAGTCGCTGAGCCGCACGATCACCGGCTTCGGCCAGAACGCGGCCGCGATCGTCGCGATGCCCTCGACCAGCTTGTCGACATAGAAAGCGCGCGGCGAGGCGTGGCCGCGCGCCACCGACTCGACCGCCTTCTTCAGGTCGCTGTCGATGTTCGGGTAGTCGAGGATCGCCTTCGGGTGGACGCCGATGTTGTTGTTGATGATGAATTCGAGCCGGGCCAGGCCGACGCCGCTGTTCGGCATCTGCGCGAAGGTGAACGCGAGCTGCGGGTTGCCGACATTCATCATCATCTTGATCGGGCAGTACGGCAGCTCGCCGCGCTGGACGTCGGTGATCTCGGTCTCGAGCAGGCCGTCGTAGACGAAGCCGGTGTCGCCCTCCGAGCAGGCCACGGTGACGAGCGCACCCTCCTTCAGCGTCTCGGTCGCGTTGCCGCAGCCGACGACGGCCGGGATGCCGAGCTCGCGCGCGATGATCGCGGCGTGGCAGGTGCGCCCGCCGCGGTTGGTGACGATCGCGGCCGCCCGCTTCATGACCGGCTCCCAGTTCGGATCGGTCATGTCGGTGACGAGCACGTCGCCGGCCTGCACCTGGTCCATGTCGGCGATGTTGTGGACGACGCGGACCGGCCCGGTGCCGATCTTCTGGCCGATCGCGCGGCCTTCGGCCAGGACGGTGCTGGTCCCCTTCAGCTTGAAACGCTGCTCGCCGGCAGCTTGGGTTCGGCTC
This sequence comes from Caldimonas sp., assembly GCA_039922395.1. Classification (GTDB taxonomy): domain Bacteria; phylum Pseudomonadota; class Gammaproteobacteria; order Burkholderiales; family Burkholderiaceae_C; genus Schlegelella_A. The sequence continues at coordinate 2,918 of JBDSAB010000314.1, read as the reverse complement.
TTCACCGTCTCGGGTCGGGCCTGCAGGATGTAGAGCTTGCCGTCGAGGCCGTCCTTGCCCCACTCGATGTCCATCGGTCGCTGGTAATGCTGCTCGATCGTCATCGCATAGCCGGCCAGCTCGGTGACCTCGGCATCGGTCAGCGAGTAGCGATTGCGCTGCTCCGGCACCGTGTCGACGGTGCGCACCAGCGCGCCCGTCGATCCAGCCGGCGCGTACTCCATGCGGATCAGCTTGGAGCCGAGGTTGCGGCGGATGATGCCGAGCTTGCCCGACTTGATCGCGGCCTTGTGCACATAGAACTCGTCCGGGTTGACGGCGCCCTGCACCACCGTTTCGCCAAGCCCGTAGCTCGAGGTGATGAAGACCACCTCGGTGAAGCCGCTCTCGGTGTCCATCGTGAACATCACGCCGGCCGAGCCGAGGTCCGAGCGCACCATCCGCTGCACGCCGGCCGACAGCGCGACGTCGCCGTGCGCATAGCCCTTGTGGACGCGGTAGCTGATCGCGCGGTCGTTGTAGAGGCTGGCGAAGACCTCTCGCATCCGCGCGAGCACCGCATCGATGCCGACGACGTTGAGGAAGGTCTCCTGCTGGCCCGCGAAGGAGGCATCCGGCAGATCCTCGGCGGTCGCCGACGAGCGCACCGCGAATGACGCATCCGGCTGGCCGGCTGCCAGCTTCTCGAACTCGGCACGGATCGCGGCTTCGACGGCCGGCGGGAACGGCGTTTCCTCGATCCAGCCGCGAATCTGGGCACCGGCTTCGGCTAGCGCGCGCACATCGTCGGCATCCAAGGTCGTGAGGCGCTTCGCGATGCGAGCGGCGAGGCCGTCGTGGCTCAGGAAAGTGCGGAACGCGTGGGCCGTGGTCGCAAATCCGCCAGGCACCCGCACGCCCGAGCCGGCCAGCTGGCTGATCATTTCGCCGAGGGAGGCGTTCTTGCCGCCGACCGCCTCGACGTCGGTCATTCTCAGGTTTTCAAGCGGGACGACCAGGGCGGTCGCCAATGGGCTGGATGACATGGGAAGGCTCCGTGATGATGAAAAACCGGTGCTTCCCGACCGTCGTGCCGCGCTGTCGCGAACAGCGTCGCGAGGGGCATGCCAGCATCGCTTCGACCCGCCCGCGCCGGCCGTTTGCGGGCAGCGCATTTCGTGGGGCGGGGAGCGGAGTTCACTGGCTCAAGATGGCGGAAGGATCGATCTCATTCTACCGGCTGAACACCGGCGCGAAGCCGGCGTGCCTATCATCCCGCAGGCGCCGACACCGCGGACACCCCAATGACCCATCGCACCGTGTTCTTCGTTTCCGACGGCACCGGCATCACGGCCGAAACGTTCGGCAATTCGATCCTGTCGCAGTTTCCCGGCAAGCCGCGCCATGTGCGCCGGCCGTTCATCGACAGCCCCGACAAGGCGCACCAGGTCGTGCGCGAGATCGACCACACGGCCGCGCTCGAAGGCAGGCGGCCGATCGTCTTCGCGACCCTCGTCGACCCGGAGATCCTCGAGATCGTCAAGGGCCATTCGAAGGGCCTCGTGCTCGACATGTTCAACACCTTCATCGAGCCGCTCGAGGCCGAGTTCGGCATCACGTCGAACCACCGGATCGGGCGCTTCTCCGATGTCGCGAAAAGCCAGGAATACAACGACCGCATCGAGGCGATCAACTTCTCGCTCGCCCACGACGACGGCCAGTCGGCGAAGAACCTGGCGCAGGCCGACGTGATCCTGGTCGGCGTCAGCCGCAGCGGCAAGACGCCGACGTCGTTGTATCTGGCGATGCAGCACGGCATCAAGGCAGCCAACTACCCGCTGATCCCGGAAGACTTCGAACGCGATCGCATTCCGGCGACCTTGGCGCCGTACAAGGCCAAATGCTTCGGCCTGACGATCGACCCGCAGCGCCTGAACCAGATCCGCAACGAGCGGCGTCCGAACAGCAAGTACGCGTCGATCGAGAACTGCCGCTACGAGGTGGCCGAGGCCGAGGCGATGATGCGCCGCGAGGGCATCGCGTGGCTGTCGTCGACCCACAAGTCGATCGAGGAGATCGCGACGACCATCCTGCGCGACCTGCAGCCGGACCGGCTGATGTATTGATTTCCGGCCGGCGTTGCCTAAGCTTGAAAGAAGCGACTCACATCGATCAAGGAGATGCCATGAAGTTCATGCCGACAACCCTGACGCTCCTCGCGCTCTCCGGAACGGCGCTGTCAGCGCACGCCGCGGGGACTGTCGAAGTCTCGTTCGTCGAGCCGACTCGCTACAGCGACGCGGGACGCGACCCGGTCGAGTCCCGGCGCAACGAGGACACGCTGGCCCGCTATCTCGAAGGCCTCGGCGAGCGCTATCTCGCGGCCGGACAGACCCTGAAGATCGACGTGCTCGATCTCGATCTCGCCGGCACCGTCCGGCCGTCGCGGCGCGGCACCGGCGACATCCGGATCGTGCGCGGCGGTGCCGATGCGCCGCACATCCGGGTGCGCTACTCGCTGGCTGCGGGCGGCCAGGTCGTTAAAAGCGCCGAAGAAGTGGTCACCGACCTGAACTACCTCGGCCACACGACCGGCCAGACCACCGGCGACCCGCTGCGGCTCGAGAAGCGGATGCTCGACGACTGGTTCAAGGCGCGCTTCGTCGCCTCGAAAGCACTCGCAGGGTGAGCAAAAGCCCCGCGCGCGGTCCGACGGGCCGCGCTCAGCGCAGCGAGGCCAGCGTGGCGCCGGCGGTCGACGCGGCCTCGCACTGCTTGACGATGCCGACCAGCGGATCGCTGCCGAAGAACTCGTTCGTGCAGAGGCCGCCGTTCGTGACCGCGAGCGTGATCCAGGCCGAGCCGCTGCCGTAGCGGACGACCTGCGTGCCGTTGACGCTGAAGCTCTGGCCTTCGCTGGCGATCTGCGACCAGCCGGA
>JBDSAB010000313.1:0-6741 GCA_039922395.1 Caldimonas sp. | reverse complement strand
GCACGCGTCATCGCGACATAGAGCAGCCGGCGCTCTTCCTCGATCTGCGCGGCGCTGCCGGTGGCCATGTCGGCCGGCATGCAGCCGTCGACCGCGTTCAGCACATGCACCGATTGCCACTCCATGCCCTTCGCCGAATGGATCGTCGAGAGGATCAGATAGTCCTCGTCGAGCAGCGGCGGCCCGGCCTCCGCGCTGGTCGCGGCCGGCGGGTCGAGCGTCAGATCGGTCAGGAACTGTTGCCGTGACGACGTCGCCGCGGCGAGCCGGGCCAGTTGCCCGAGGTCGGCCCGGCGAATCGCCGCATCGTCGTGCAATCGCTCCAGGTGCGGTTGGTACCAACCGTTCGCAAGGTGCAGATCCTCGGGCCAGGGCGCGCCATGTCCATGCAACGTTGCCAGCAAGGTCGCCAGTTGCTGCCACTCGTGCCGCGCACCGGCCGGGGCGACGAAGCGCTGCAGTTCGCCGGCCGGATCGGGTGCGGCGTCCATTGCATCGAGCAGGCGCTTCGCGGTCGCTGCGCCGATCCCCGGCACCAGCTGCGCGACACGGAAGCCGGCGAGGCGGCTGCGCGGGTTCTCGGCCCAGCGCAGCACCGACAGCACGTCCTTGACGTGCGCCGCCTCGAGGAACTGCAGGCCGCCGAACTTGACGAACGGAATGTTGCGACGCGCCAGCTCGAGCTCGAGCCCAGCGCTGTGGTGCGAGGTGCGGAACAGGACCGCCTGTGCTTTCAACGTCAACCCGGCCTCGCGGTGCTCGAGCACGCGGTCGGCGACCCAGCGCGCCTGCGCCGACTCGTCCTCGACGGTCACGAGCTGCGGCCGCTCCGACGACGCCCGGTCGGTCCACAAGGTCTTCGCGTGGCGCCGTTCGGCCAGTGCGATCACCGCGTTCGAAGCGTCGAGGAGCGGCTGCGTCGAACGGAAGTTGCGCTCGAGCGCGACGACGCGCGCCGGCGGATCGAAGCGGCCCGGAAAGCCGAGGATGTTCTCGACCTCGGCAGCGCGAAAACCATAGATGCTCTGCGCGTCGTCGCCGACCACCGTGAGGCCGCGGCCGTCCGGCTTCAGCGCGAGCAGGATCGCTTCCTGCAGCCGGTTGGTGTCCTGGTACTCGTCGACGAGCACGTGGTCGAAGCGCGCGCCGACGTGCCGCGCCAGCGTCGGGTCGCCCATCATCTGGGCCCAGTACAGCAGCAAGTCGTCGAAGTCGAGCACCGCCTGGCGCTGCTTCTCGGCGACGTAGGCCGAGAACAAGCGCTTCAGGTCGTCGGCATGTTCGGTGCACCATGGGTAGCTGTCGAGCAGCAGATCCTTCAGCGGCATCCGGCTGTTGACGGCGCGCGAATAGATGCCGAGGCAGGTGCCCTTCTGCGGGAAGCGACTCCGGCCCTTGGTGTCGCCGAAGCCCAATCCGTGGCGCACGAGGCCGAGCAGGTCTTCGGCATCACCGCGATCGAGAATCGTGAAGGCCGGCTCGAGACCGATGTGCAGCGCGTACTCGCGCAGCAGGCTCGCGGCGACGCTGTGGAAGGTGCCGCACCAGCGCAAGGTCGGTGCGGGCTGGGTCGATCCATAGCCGAGCGCCTGATGCAGCGCGCGACCGACGCGACGCTCCATCTCGCGCGCGGCGCGGCGCGAGAACGTCAGCAGCAGCACGCGCTGCGGGTCGGCGCCGGCGAGCACGAGGCGGGCGACGCGGCTCGCCAAGGTCATCGTCTTGCCCGAGCCGGCACCGGCGATCACGAGCAGCGCTTCGCCGCAACGGTCGGCCTGTTCCAGGCCGTGCTCGACCGCGGCACGCTGGGCTTCATTGAGCGCGGCGAAGGGATCGCGAGACGTCATCGGTCGAGGGTGGAGCCATCCAGGTGTGCGCAGGATACTGGATGTCCATCCAGCGACCGCCTCGGCATTCATGTCGGAAATATTGACGTCGTCGCCGAACGCTGAGCGGCGGTCATGCGCTTGTCAGGGGCACGGTAGCGAGCAAGCGGCGAGCGGCTCGAAACGTGCTAGCGCCGGAGTCGCTCTCACGAGCCCCATGACGCGCCGCCGCATCTTCGCCCATATCAAACGTGGCGCTTTCGAGCGCGAAGAGAACTTCTGGTCGATTCGCGACGCGGCTTATTGGGAGGAGATGGTCAACGAGACGCTCGACCTGCTCGAGCGGCTGACGATGCCGGAGTTCGACATTCGCACCTATGCCGAGGGCCTGGCCGACAGTGTTCGCACGTTCGGCGGCCTGCGCACGCGCATGGCGTGGCTGACCGGCGACGCGAGCCCGGAGGACTGGGCGCGCGGCCGTCCGGTCGTCACCGACGACCTGACCGAGCTGATGATCGCGACGTTGAGAAGGAACAGCGGATGACGACGCGCCGCTTGCACCGCGCGTTCGCGCCGGCCCTCGCATTCGGTGCCGGCGTGCCGCGTTCGGCGGCCCGGACGGCGCCCGCAGCGGACGCCATGCCGCGTGAGTTCAGGCGGATGCCGGCTGCAGACGGGGCGCCGCGGCTGGTCGGGCGATCGCCAGGACCGCGACGGCGGCGATGAGGCAGGCGAAGCCGGCCGCGAACAGCGCCGGGTTGTAGGTCAGCCACAGCGTGCGGGTCAGGCCGGCGCCGTAAGCCGCGACCGCGGCACCGAGCTGGTGGGCGGCGAAGACCCAACCGAAGACCAGGCCGGCGCGTTCCTTGCCGAACTGCTGGGCCGCCAGCTTGACCGTCGGCGGCACGGTCGCGATCCAGTCGAGGCCGTAGAACAGCGCGAACAGCGACAGCCCATACAGCGTGTAGGTCGAGAACGGCAGCCAGAACAGCGACAGCCCGCGCAGCGCGTAGTACCAGAACAGGAGCTTGCGGTTGTCATAGCGGTCGGACAGGTAGCCCGACAAGGTCGTGCCGACGAGGTCGAAGGCACCCATCATCGACAGCACCGACGCCGCCGGCACCGCCGACATCCCGTTGTCGCTGCAGAGCGAGATGAAGTGCGTTTGCACCAGGCCGTTGGTGCTCAACCCGCAGATGAAGAAGGTGCCGGCCAGGATCCAGAACGACCGCGTCCGCGCCGCCTCGGCGAGCACCGTGAACGGCCCCCAGAACGTCAGCGGGATCGGCGGCGTCGACGGCGCGGCCATGGCGGCTTCGGCGCTCTCGCCGTACGAACGCAGGCCGATGTCCTTCGGGTGGTCGCGCATCAGCATCAACACCAACAGCGCGACAACGATGCAGGCGACGAACACGGGGATCACCGCATAGCGCCAGCCGAAGGTCTCGATCAGCCAGGCCGCGAGCGGCAGGAAGAGCAGCTGCCCGGTCGCCGTGCTGCCGGCGAGCAGGCCGACGACGAGACCGCGCCGCGTCGTGAACCACCGGTTTGCCACCATCGCTCCGAGCACGAGCGCGGTCAGCCCGGTGCCGCAGCCGAGCACGAGGCCCCACAGCACGAAGAGCTGCCACAGCTCGGTGACGCGGGTCGCCAACACCATCGCGGTCGCGATGAAGGTCGCGGCGGCCACCATCACGCGGCGCAGGCCGAAGCGTGCGATGAAGACTGCCGCGAACGGCCCGAGCAGGCCGAACAGCGCAAACCGCACTGCGAACACCGAGGACAGCTGATCGGTGCTCCAGCCGAACTCGCGGCTGAGCGGCTGCAGCATCGCGCCGGGCAGGCCGAGTGCAGCCGAGGTGGTCAGCATCGCCAGGAAGGTGACCGCGGCGATGACCCAGCTGTAGTGGATGCCGCGGCGTTCGAGAAGCTGGGAGACGAATGACGCGAACATGGTGCCTTCCGCGAGCGGGTGAGAAGCGTCGACGAGGCTCAGGCTGCGTCGAAGATGAAACAAGTGGTCGACGCGTGGGCGTAGAGCTTGTCGTCGGGGCCGTAGAGCCGTCCGTCGGCCGTCGCCATCCGACCGCCGACATGGATCGTCCGACCCTCGGCCCGCAGCAGCGGCACCCGCGTGGTCACCGGTCGCACGTAGTTGATCTTCAGCTCTGCGGTGGTGAACGCCTTGCCGGCGGGCAGTGTCGAATGCACCGCGCAACCGACGCATGAATCGAGCAATGTCGCGATCCAGCCGCCATGGACGGTGCCGAGCGGGTTGTAGTGCCCGAGCGCCGGCGCCCCTTGGAAAACCGCCCGGCCGTGCGCGATCTCGATCGGCAGAAAGTCCAGTGTCTGGCCCATCGGCGGTGCCGGCAGCCGCCCCGCGAAGATGCCGTCGAAGACCTCGAGGCCGCTCAGGCCAGCGACCTGTTCCGGGCGCGCGACACCGCTGCCGCCCAAGCGGCTGCGCACGCGGGCCGCGTCTGCTTTCCAGCGTTCGAGCACGATATCGACAGGCGGTGCGTCATCCACAAGGCGGCCTTGATCATTGCAAGTGCAACCATTGTAGATGCAATCGTTCGAGGGCTGCTTTGAAGCTTCGAGAACGAAGGCTCCCGGCCCTGCGTTAGAGGCGTCACCCCATTACCCTTCTAATCCGTGTGGCATTCCAAAGCGCCTTGCCGAGGCAACGCGCAATGCCTATGCTGCACTGCAACATGAAGACCGAGGATCTCCGACTGAGTCTCGAAGACGTGCTGGCCGACTTCTGGCACGCCCGCCGGAACCTCGACCTCGGTCGGCTCGCCCTGCTCAGCTATTGCGACCTGCGCCGCTGGGCCCGGGTCGCGCAGCGCGAAGGGCTGGCCCAGCGCTCGCGCGACCTCGTGTTGAGCTGTCCGCATGCCAGCCGCGAAGGTTTCCTCTCGGAGGTCGACGCACTGATCGCCGAAGCCGAAGGCGCGCTGCGGACGCTCAGCTGCCAGCCGCACTGCGAGGACCAAGGCGACGCGCAACCGGCCTAGGCTCGATCCGGCGCCGCCACGTATCCTCGCGGGATGCAGGCGATCCTCAGCGTCACCGATCTCTCCAAGACTTATGCCTCCGGCTTCAGCGCCCTCAAGCACATCAACCTGTCGATCCGGCGCGGCGAGATCTTCGCGCTGCTCGGCCCGAACGGCGCCGGCAAGACGACGCTGATCTCGATCGTCTGCGGCATCGTCAATGCGAGCACCGGCCGCGTGCTGGTCGACGGCCACGACATCGTCACCGATTACCGCGCATCGCGGACCTTGATCGGCCTGGTTCCTCAGGAGTTGACGACCGACGCCTTCGAGACGGTGTGGGCGACGGTCTCGTTCAGCCGCGGCCTGTTCGGCAAGCCGGCCGACCCGGGGCACATCGAGCGCGTGCTGCGCTCGCTGTCACTGTGGGAAAAGAAGGACAGCAAGATCATCACGCTGTCGGGTGGCATGAAGCGTCGCCTCTTGATCGCGAAAGCGCTGTCGCATGAGCCGCAGATCCTCTTTCTCGACGAGCCGACGGCCGGCGTCGACGTCGAGCTGCGGCGTGACATGTGGAAGCTGGTGCGCGGCCTGCGCGAGACCGGCGTCACGATCATCCTGACGACCCATTACATCGACGAGGCCGAGGAGATGGCCGACCGGATCGGCGTGATCAGCAAGGGCGAGCTGATCCTCGTCGAGGAGAAGGCCGAGCTGATGCGCAAGCTCGGGCGCAAGCAGCTCACCCTGCAGCTGCAGCAGCCGATGACACGCATTCCGGACGCCCTCGCCGGCTACGAGCTTGCGCTCTCGGCCGACGGCAACGAGCTGACCTACAGCTACGACGCGCAGGGCGAGCGGATCGGCATCGTCGACCTGCTGAAGGACCTGGGCGGCGCCGGCATCGGCTTCAAGGACCTGCACACGACGCAGAGCTCGCTCGAAGACATCTTCGTCAGCCTGGTCCGGGAGAAGGCATGAACCTGCACGCAGTGCGCGCGATCTACCGCTTCGAGATGGCGCGGGCCTGGCGGACGCTGATGCAGAGCATCATCTCGCCGGTCATCTCGACGTCGCTGTATTTCATCGTGTTCGGCGCGGCGATCGGCTCGCGCATTCCGGAGGTCGGCGGCATCAGCTACGGCGCCTTCATCGTGCCCGGCCTGGTGATGCTGTCGCTGCTGACCCAGAGTATCTCGAACGCATCGTTCGGCATCTACTTCCCGAAGTTCACCGGCACGATCTACGAGCTGCTGTCGGCCCCGGTGTCGTACGTCGAGATCGTGGTGGCCTATGTCGGCGCCGCCGCGACCAAGTCGATCGTCCTCGGCCTGATCATCCTGGCGACCGCCGGCCTCTTCGTGCCGCTGCACATCGAGCACCCGTTCTGGATGGCGCTGTTCCTGGTGCTGACGTCGGTCACGTTCAGCCTGGTCGGCTTCATCATCGGCATCTGGGCCGACGGCTTCGAGAAGCTGCAGATGATCCCGATGCTGGTGGTAACGCCGCTGACATTTTTGGGCGGCAGCTTCTATTCAGTCAACATGCTGCCGGAGGGCTGGCGCACCATCACGCTGCTCAACCCCGTGGTCTATCTGATCTCGGGCTTCCGCTGGAGCTTTTATGAAATCGCCGACGTCAGCGTCGGCCTCAGCGTCGGCATGACGCTGGGCTTCCTCGCCGTCTGCATGGTTCTGGTGTGGTGGATCTTCAAGACCGGCTATCGGCTGAAGAATTGAACACTCGTCATTGCGAGGAGCAAAGCGACGAAGCAATCCAGCTTGTTGCGCGAAAGCTGGATTGCGTCGCTTCGCTCGCAATGACGAAATTGTTCACCGATAACAGTGAAAGCGATCGCGACGGTCATAATAGCCGCGGCAGCGATGGCCGCGGTCGTTGATCCCGAACACGCC
>JBDSAB010000312.1:0-5921 GCA_039922395.1 Caldimonas sp. | reverse complement strand
TCGAGGAGCTCGAGGAGACAGCGCGGCTCTGGCTGCTGTCGAATTCGCAGGCGCGCAGCTTGACCGAGGCGCAACTCGAGGCGTTGCGGTCCGCGTTCGGCGTCGACTGGTGAGGTCGGTGCGGCGGGCATCGCCAGGCCATCATCCGTGCCGCAATCGCAATCCGTCTCGGCGCCGCGCTCAGCCGGAGTCGTCTTCGGAGCAGCGTCGCGGCAAGAAAAAAGCCGCTGCGGATCTGCAGCGGCTTCTGGAATAGCCGACTCGCGTCAACGCGAGCCAGCCAGCGGCTCACGCCGCCATCTGCTTACTTGCCGTCGCGGTCGGAATCGCCCGGAACGGCACGCTCGACGGTGTCGCTGACGCGGTGCCATGCGTCGCGCGACGCGTTCTTCGCCCGGTCCCAGGTCAGGCTCGACTGGCCGCGCGCGGAATCCCAGTCGCGTGACAGGTCCGACTCGACTTCGTCGAAGCTGCGGCCCGGGTACTTGCTGTACGAATTGACGCCGTAGCCGTAGGCCGGGCCGTAGTCGTCGTAGCTCGCGCTCGAATCGACGTACGGACGGCTGGAGTAGTTATCGCGCCAGTAGTTGTCTTCGGCGGTCGGGTCGATCGATTCGGCGACGCCCTTGCCGGCGAGTCCGCCTACGACCGCGCCGATGGCTGCACCGACGACAGTACCGACCGGGCCGGCGACGCTGCCGGCTGCCGCGCCGGCGGCAATCCCGCCGACCGCCGCACCCACCCCCGTGCCGACCGGGTGCGAGCCAGGCGCGCCGGTGATCGGATCGCGGTTGGCGTCAGTCTTGGTGGTATCCATGTTTTAGTCTCCTGTGGAAGAAGCGAACTTCAGGTGGGTGGAAGGGTGACGCATTGCTGTTCGGCAATGTGGTGACAGCTTAGGCAGCGCCGCAAACGGACGCCACTCTCGAGCAGCCCGCGCGGACGACGACCGTTTCCCTGAACGAACGTCGGAAGCAACCTACACCCTCGTCGCAGGACCCAGACGCGACCGGCGGCATGTCAACCAAGGCCGATCGCCTTTCACCCGTACGTACACTCGAGGGCCATGATCAACTGCCCCAAGTGCAACGAGGAGAACCCTCCGAAGTTCCGCTTGTGCGGCTACTGCGGCGCACCTTTAACCGCCGCATCGGCACCACTGCCGGTCCATGAAGTCCGACGGACGGTGACCATCGTCTTCTGCGACCTGAAGGGATCGACGTCACTCGGTGAATCCTTGGATCCGGAAGCGCTGCACGAAGTCAAGGACCGTTACTTCAAGGCCATGGCAGCGGAGATCACCCGTCACGGCGGCAAGATCGAGAAGTACATCGGCGACGCGATCATGGCCGTGTTCGGCCTGCCGCTTCCGCACGAGGACGATGCGCTACGGGCCCTTCGGGCAGCGGCCGGCATGCAGGCAGCGCTCAGCAAGGTCAACGCAGACCTCGGCACGCGCTACGGCATTTCGCTCACTAACCGAACTGGCGTCAACACCGGTGAGGTCGTCGCGAACGACGACCCGACGGCCGACCAGAAGCTGGTCACCGGCGACGCCGTCAATGTCACAGCACGCCTCGAGCAGGCGGCACCGGAGAACCAGATCTATCTCGGCGACACCACCTACCGCCTGGTACGCGATGCCGTCGAGGTTGAAAGCGTCGAGCCGCTCGAGCTCAAAGGAAAGGCCGAGCGGGTGCCCGCCTATCGCCTTGTCTCGGTCCATGGGCTCGATGGGTATGCAAGGCGTGAAAACAGCCCGATCGTCGGTCGCGAGGAGGAGCTCGCGGCGATCGGAGAGGCGCTCGATGAGGCAGCACGGACGCGTTCGGCGCGCCTTGTCACCATCATCGGCGACGCCGGCATGGGCAAGTCGCGCCTCGCGCGAGAGGTCATCGCCCAGGCAAGCAGCCGAGCGGGCGGCGCCCATGTCGTACGCGGACGCTGCCTCAACTATGGAGAGGGCATTGCGTTCTGGCCGCTGCGCGACATCGCAGGTGGCGCCGCCGACATCCGCTTTGACGACAGCCCCGATGCAGCTCGTGCCAAGCTTCTTGCCACGGTCGGCGATGCGGACGTCGCGGCGCGCTTGGCCGCCGCCATCGGCCTCAGCGACGCGATCTTTCCGCTGCACGAATTCAATTGGGCGGCTCGCAAGTTCTTCGAAACACTCGCCGGAAACATGCCGCTGGTCGCGCTGATCGACGACATCCACTGGGCGGACCCAGCGTTCCTGGCGCTGATGGAGCACGTACTCGATTGCGCAGAAAACGCATCGATCCTGCTCCTCGCGACGTCGCGCCATGATCTGCTCGAGAAGCGGCCTGACTGGGGCGACCGACCGGCCTCACTGCGTCTGATCTTGCGTCCGCTGACCGATGCATCGGCGGCGCGCATCGCCGAAAACCTGCTCGGAACCACGGGTCTGCCGCCCGACATCGTGAAGCGCATTGTCGATGCGGCCGAGGGCAACCCGCTCTACATCGAGCAGATTCTCTCGATGCTGGTCGACAGCAAAGCGCTGCGCCAGGAAGATGGCCACTGGATGCGAGGTGAAAGCTACGGCGAGATCGCCATCCCACCGACGATCAAGGCGCTGCTCGAGGCCCGGCTCGGTCAGCTCGGTCGCGAGGAGCGCACGGCAATCGAGCCAGCCTCAGTAATCGGTCTACAGTTCGCAGTGCCCGCCGTCGCCTCATTGGCGCCGGAGCAGATAAGGCCGGATATCGGCCGGCACCTCAGCGCGCTCGCTCGCAAGCAGTTCGTCCATCTGACGCCGTCGGCCGATGCCGAGCCGATATATCGCTTCCACCATCACCTGGTTCGCGACACGGTTTACGGAGGACTGCTGAAGCGCGCCCGGGCCGTGCTCCACGTGGACTTCGTGCGTTGGGCCGACCAGGTCAACGCCGAACGCGGCCGCGGTCTCGAGTTTGAGGAGATCCTCGGGTTTCACCTCGAGCAAGCCCATCGCTACCTGTCAGAGCTCGGGCCGCTCGACACCAAGGGCCTCGAAATAGGACGCGACGGCTCGCGACGGCTCGCATCTGCCGCTCGCCGCTCGTTTTCACGGGGTGACCTGCATGCAGCCCGCAGCTTGTTCGCGCGCGCCACTACGCTATTGGCTGAGGACGATCCCGAGCGCCTTCCGCTGCTGCCGGAAACCGGCGAGGTGCTCGTCGAGCTGGGCGAGTATGCCGACGCACGCACGCTCGCCGACCGTGCCCACGCGTGGGCCGACCGTGTCGCGAACGCTCGCGTGCAGGCCGCTGCCACGCTGGTCCGGCTCCTCGTCAAGGTTCACACCGGAGAAGCCGGGGGCTGGTCTGAGGTGCTCGCCGAGCTCGAGCACAAGACGGTGCCGATGCTCGAGCGCGAAGGCGCGCACGGCGAGATCGCTAAAGCCTGGCGATTCGTCGCACTGGTCCATCAAATCGCGGGACGGCTCGGCCAGGCGAGTGAGGTGATCCCGAAGATCGTCGCGCACGCGCGCCTCGCCGGCGACGACCGGATGGTGGCGCGCAGTGCGCTCGGGCTTTCACTCAGCGCCCTCTACGGACCCACGCCCGTCATCCAGGCGATCGAACAGTGCAATGCGCTGATTGCAGACGACCTTGGCGATCGGCAAATCCAGGGCGTCATCATGTTGAAGCTCGCCCACCTGCGGGCGATGAACGGCGAGTTCCAGATCGCACGCGAGTTGTACGGCGATGCCCGGGCATTGCTGCGGGACCTCGGACAGGGCCTGCGCCTGGCGACGGCGTCGCTCGACTCCGGCATGGTCGAGCTGCTGGCCGGGGACGCAGCCGCCGCGGAGCGCGAACTCCGCCCGGACTACGACACGCTGCTTGCGATGGGCAACTCGTATTCGCTCTCGACCATGGCAGCGCTGCTGGCCCGTGCAGTGCGAGAACAGGGTCGCGACGAGGAGGCGCTGGCGCTGACCGTCACGGCCGAATCGAAAACGGCCGACGACGACGTCGATTCGCAGGTGCTGTGGCGCTGCATTCGCGCACCCATCCTCGCGCGAAGCGGCAGGGTGGAGGAGGCAGAGGCGCTGGTTCGGACGGCGCTCGATCTTTCGCGCCAGACTGACGTCCCGGTGCTGCAGGCCAACGCGCTCTATGAACTCGCGGCGGTGCTCGGTGCGTCCGGCCGGATAGACGAAGCCCGGGACGCGCTGGAACAAGCGGTACGGGTGTCTTCGGCGAAAGGCGACACCGTATCGGCGGTTAAGGCGCTAACAGCACTAGAGACGCTGACCAAGTAGCGTGGCGCGGCGACCGGGCTCGAATGCGCCGGTCGCCGTCTTTAAAAATCAGAACTCGCGGAAGCCGTTCTGCGATGCGATCAGGTCGAAACGCCATTTGGAGCCTTCGACCGAACGGCTGACCAGGCAGTTGATCTGCCCGGGCGGCAAAACCGCTACCGGTGGCGAACTCGCATCGAGGTTGCAAGCCTGAATATCGGTGAACGTCCGGCCGTTCTCGCTGTAGCGCAGGATCGCCTTGTCGATCGCCGTATTGGCGTTCTTCAACGTCGAGATGTCGCGCAGCAAAGTCACGAGCAGAGCGGTGCTCGGCGTGTTGCCGAACTGAATCGCGGCGCCGCCATCCTGAATGCGCAACTCCGTCGTGAAGCACATGACGTAGATGTTCTGGCAGGAGCCTTTGTTGGAAGAGGTCTCTTTCTGCTCAATGAAAATCGGAGCATTCTTCGGCACCGTTGCGGTCGTTTTTGCCTTTTGATCGGCAAGCTCGGTCGACAGGACGCCAGCCTCGGTGCCCGCCGCACCGCCGACGAGGATGTAACTCTGGACGCTGCTCGAGTCCCCGCTCGTGTCGGCAACCGAGACCGTCGTCTCGACGCGCTGACTCTGCGAAAACTGCGAATCCGAGGGCTGGTTATTCGCCGTCCCCTGCCCGTTGGCAATGCGCCAGTCGAACGCAATGCACTCGCTACCGAGGTTCGCCTGGAGCGTGCAGATCTGGCCAACTGCAGGAGGAACGGGTGCGTTCGGCACATCGAAGACGAGGACGAACTCCTTCGTTTGATTGAAGGAAATGGGACCGAGCTCGCACGTGACAGCCGTCAGGTCGCCCGCGTCAGCCAGGCATGCGTTGTTCGTGGACTGCTTGAAGGTCGCTGTTGTGGCCTTGCTCTTAAACCAGACGTTGCTAGCTCCGCTTTTGGCGACACTTTTCACCGTGACCTTGTAGGCCGCGTATGTGTTCTGGGTCAGGCTGGTCACGCTGTAAGACACGGCTTCTGGAAGTCGTGTCACGCTTACGGAAATCGATTTGTCGCCGGTACCTGCCCAAGCCCCTGAGGTTGTGAACGCCAGGGCCAGACCAACGACCAAGCCCGCCGCGCCGCGCCGCAACCCTTTGAAAACCCGGTCCTTGTCGGTCATGCGATGCCCGAAATTCAAGTGCCCAAACTTGCTCATGATGTGCTCCCCGTAATCTTTGATTGACACTTCTTCATTGGCGCTCTCTGCCTCATTCGCATTGCCTTGGCGCCGCCGCTGAGCTAGGCACCGCGTTCATAGCAACTCCGCATCCTTCGCATTCCCGCCGCACGACGGCCGTAAAACTCTGCAAGAGGAGTGGTTGATCGAAACCGCGGTGGCGCCAGCCGCGATACCGACGGGAGCCAAATGTAGCGCGATGTAAGTACTGTCGCCCCGTGTCCTACGTCAACGCAAGAGAAATAGGCCGAAAGACCTACCCCCTGTTCAGGGGGAACGGCAAACGCTTACTCCGCGAGCAGTGCGGAGCTGACCGCTCCGATGGCTTCGCTCAGCTTCGCCTTGGCGAGCGCCTTGCACTGCTGGGGCGAAGCCGCCGGGTGCGTGCCGAATGCCGTCGCCGTCTTCGCAGGCCGGTACAGCAGCGCCTTGCCGCTGCGCGGCAGCATCA
>JBDSAB010000311.1:0-6883 GCA_039922395.1 Caldimonas sp. | reverse complement strand
CTGTGGCACGGCGCGATCGCGGCGCTGCCGCTGCCGCCGCGCAGCGACCGGCGCTTGCTGCGCCTGATGCTGCTCGGCGCGCTGAACTGGTCGCGCTTCTGGTTCGATCCGGCGGGCAGCGATGCGCCGCGCGCGCTGGCGCGCAAGTTCGTCCAACTTCTGAAAGAGGCGCAACATGCCTGACCATCCGCCCAAGGTCATCGTCACGAAGATCGGCCTCGATGGCCACGACCGCGGCAGCCGCGTGATCGCCGCGTGCCTGCGCGATGCCGGGATGGAGGTGATCTACACGCCGCCGTGGCAGGAGATCGCCGCGGTCGTCAAGCTGGCCATCGAGGAGGACGCCGATGTCATCGGCATCTCGTCGCTCGCCACCGACCACCTGATCGTGCCGAAGCTGATGCAGGCCCTGCGCGAGGCCGGGCTCGACAACGTCTGCGTCGTCGTCGGCGGCATCGTGCCCGACAACGAGGAGGCGCTGCTGATCGGGGCCGGTGTGCGCGAAGTCTTCCACCCCGGCTCGACGATGGACGAGATCACCGGCCGCATCCGCAGCTATGCACAGACCGCGCGCCTGGCCGGCGCCGCGCAGGAGGACCGCGCATGAACAAGCCCGTGCCCCCGCACCTGCTGTCAGACGATGTCGGCTCGCCGGCGCAGCGCCGCTGGCAGGACGAGTACCGCGCGGCGATCGGCGACGACCGCGCCGTCGAGAACATCTCCGGCATCCCGATCCAGCCGCTCTACACGCCACAGGACTGGCCGGCCTACGGCCGCGCGGAGCCGCTCGGCTTTCCGGGCCAGCCCGACTACACGCGCGGCATCTACGCGACGATGCACCGCGGCAAGACCTGGACCCAGCGCCAACTCGTCGGCCTCGGCACGCCGGCCGACTACAACGAGCGTCTGCTCGGGCTGCTGCAGCGCGGCGCGAGCGCCGTCTCGCTGATCCCGTGCAACTCGGTCTACCGCGGCTACGACGGCGACAGCGTCGAGCCCGAGCTGCTCGGCACCTGCGGTGTCGTCGTCAACACGGTCGACCACATGGACCGGTGCCTGCGCAACGTCGACGTCGGCCGCATCTCGTGCGCGATGAACGACCCGTCGCCGTTCACCTTGCTGGCCTTCATGCTGGTCGCCGCGGAGCGGCGCGGCATCGCCTGGGACCGGATCACCGGCACCTCGAACCAGAGCGACTACATCTCGCACTTCGTCGCCAACCACATGTTCTACCGGCTGTCGCTGCCGGGCGCACGGCGGGTCCTGATGGACCACATCGCCTGGTGCCGCGTTCACGTGCCGCGCTGGAACCCGATGTCGGTGGTCGGCCAGCACATGCAGCAGGCCGGCGCGACGCCGGCCGAGGCGATGGCCTTCACGTTGAGCACCGCGGTCCAGAACGCCGAGGACTGCCTGGCCCGGGGCATGGATCCCGACGAGTTCCTGCCGCGCTTCACGTTCTTCTTCGACATCTCGCTGAGCTTCTTCGAGGAGGTCGCGAAGTTCCGCGCCGGTCGCCGCATCTGGGCCCGGCTCGCACGCGAGCGGCTCGGCGCCAAGGACCCGCGGTCCTGGCGCTTCAAGTTCCACGGCCAGACCTCGGGCGTCGACCTGACGCGCCAGCAGCCGCTCAACAACATTGCCCGCGTCACCGCGCAGGCGATGGCCGGCATCTTCGGCGGCCTGCAGTCGCTCCACACCGACGCCTACGACGAGGCCTATGCGACGCCGAGCGAAGCCGGCGCCCGCATCGCCGTCGCGACGCAGAACATCCTGCGCGAGGAAGCCCACCTGACCGATGTGATCGATCCGCTCGGCGGCTCGTTCTACGTCGAGGCCCTGACCGACCAGATGGAAGCGAAGATCGTGTCGATCATGAAGACCGTCGACGACGCCGGCGGCATGTACCGAGCGGTCGAGTCGGGGCTGGTGCAGCGAATGATCGGCGCCTCGGCAATGCGCACGCAAAGCCGCGTCGACGCGAGCGAGCAGGTCGTCGTCGGCGTCAACAAGTACCAGGCCGACGACGAGCCCGGCAGCCGCCCGGCGGTCGAGCGCCCCGACCCGGACGCGATGCGGCGCCATCTCGACGAGTTCGCCGCCGCGAAGGCGGGCCGCTCTAGCGCGGCGGTCGAGAAGGCGCTCGACGCGCTGACGCGCAGCACCGAGCAGGCCGACGGCAACGTGTTCGGCGCCGTCGTCGAGGGCGCGCGGGCCGGCCTGACGCACGAGGAGATCTGCGGCCGGCTGCGGCGCGACCTCGGCTTCGGCCAGCCGCTCGTCGTCGTCTGAGCTCGATGCCGTCGCCGGGCATCGACCGGCTCGTCGAGCGCGCGCTCGACGGCGACCGGCGCGCGCTGGGGCGCCTGCTGACGCGGATCGACGACGGCGGTCCATCGGCGCGCTATGCCGCGGCGCAGATGGCCGGGCGCGCCCGCGGTGCCTGGGTCGTCGGGATCACCGGCGTGCCGGGCAGCGGCAAGTCGACGCTCGTTGATGCGTTGCTCGGGCGCTGGCTCGCCGAGGGGCTGAAGATCGCGGTGATCGCGATCGACCCGTCGAGTCCGATCAGCGGCGGCGCCGTGCTCGGCGACCGCATCCGGATGGGCGCGCACGGCGCGCACCCGAACGCATTCATCCGCTCGTTCTCGGCCCGTGGCGAGCTCGGCGGCCTGTCGCGCGCGACGCGCGGCGCGATCGACTGCTTTGATGCCGCCGGCTACGACCGCGTCATCGTCGAGACCGTCGGCACCGGCCAGTCGGAGACCGCCATCGTCGCGATCGCCGACACGCGGGTCGTCGTCTGCCCACCCGGCCTCGGCGACGACGTCCAGGCCATCAAGGCCGGCACGCTCGAGATCGCCGACGTGCTCGCGGTCAGCAAGGGCGACCTGCCGCTCGCCGAGCAGACGGCGCGCGAGATGCGGGAGATGCTGACCTTGCGGCGTCGCGTCGCCGACTCGGCATGGAAGCCGCGGGTGATCGTCGTCAGCGCCAAGGAGGGCAGCGGTGTCGACGAACTGCAGGCGCTGCTCGAGTCGCATCGCCAGCACGCCGGCACGGAACTTCGCTTGCTTGACGTCGCTTCCTCGGGCAGGCCCGGCGCAACTGATGCGGCCAACCTCTCGTCGGGCCCCGCGGCCGACACTCGTTGGACCGGCAGACCCACCGCGGGCACCGCGCGAACCCGCGCCGATGCCGACCCTGCGCCGACCGGCAGCCTCGCACGCCTCGTCGACCTCGCTTCGCAAGACGGCGTCTGCCGAACCTTCGGCATCTCGGTTCGCGGCGGCGGACCGGGGCACGCCGAAGTCGCGATGACGGTCGACGAGCGCCACCTCAACTTCAACGGCGGTTGCCACGGTGGCGCGATCTTCTCGCTCGCCGACACCGCGTTCGGGCTGGCGTCGAACTCGCATGGCCCGATCGCCGTCGGCATCGACGCCCACATCACGTTCCAGGCCGCGGTCCAACGCGGCGACACCTTGCTGGCGCGCGCCACCGAGATCCAGCGCAGCCGCCGCATCGGCGTCTACCGCATCGACGTCTTCCGGGCCGATGCGAACGGGGCCGAGGCCATGGTCTCGGCGTTCACTGGAACGGTCTTCATCAAGACCGAGAGCGTGTCGCGGCCAAGGGATATACCGGAGGGTACTGTCCCGTAGATTGTCGTCAGAACGACAACGCGACGTCAAAATTTTCCTAAAGTGACGCTGGACGTTTGTCGGCATCGGTGTCGACGCATCGCTGCCCTTTCGCTTGAACACCACCTTCCCCCGCCTGCTGCTCGACCACGCCGCCCGTCGGCCGGCCGCCCCGGCGTTGCGCGAGAAGGACCTCGGCATCTGGCAGACGCACTCGTGGAGCGATCTCGCCGCGCTCGTCGAAGCGCTCGCGTGCGGGCTCGCCGAAGCCGGCCTGGCGCGCGGTCAGCATCTTGTCGTCGTCGGTGAAAATCGGCCGCGCCTCTACGCCGCGATGCTCGCCGCGCAGGCGATCGGCGCGGTACCGATTCCGCTCTACCAGGATGCGGCCGCGTCCGAATTCGTCGTGCCGATCCGCAATGCCGACGTCGCCTTCGCGATCGCCGAGGACCAGGAACAGGTCGACAAGCTGCTCGAGATCCGCGACCGCTGTCCGCAGCTCACGCACATCTGGTTCGACGACCCGCGCGGCCTGCGCAACTACAACGAGAGCGGCCTGACCTCGATCGATGCGCTGATCAAGGCCGGGCAGGCGCGTGCGAAGGCGGAGCCGTCGTGGTTTGCGACCGAGGTCGGCCAGGCGAAGCCCGACGACGTCGCCGCAATGTTCTTCACCTCCGGCACGACCGGCAACGCAAAGGGCGTCGTCCACACCCACTCGACCTTGGTCGACCGGGCGCAAGCGGGTGCGCGCTTCGACAAGCTGACCGAACGCGACGAGGTGCTCGCGTACCTGCCGCCGGCCTGGATCGGCCAGAACATCTTTTCCTACGCGCAGTGGCTGGCCTGCGGCTACGTCGTCAACTGCCCCGAGTCGGCGAGCACCGTGACGCTCGACCTGAAGGAGATCGGGCCGACCTACTACTTCGCGCCGCCGCGCGTCTTCGAAGGGCTGCTGACCAGCGTGATGATCCGGATGGAGGACGCATCGCCGCTCAAGCGCTGGCTGTTCGACCGCTGCATGGCGCTGGCCCGCCGGGTCGGCCCGGACCGCCTCGACGGCAAGCCGATCGCGCTGCTCGACCGCCTCGCCTGGGCACTCGGCAACCTGCTGATCTACGCGCCGCTGCGCAACACGCTCGGCTTCTCGCGCGTGCGCGTTGCCTACACCGCGGGCGAAGCGATCGGCCCCGACCTGTTCACGTTCTACCGCTCGATCGGCATCAACCTGAAGCAGCTCTACGGCTCGACCGAGACCGCGGTGTTCGTCTGCCTGCAGCCTGACCACGAGGTCCGCGCCGACACGGTCGGCGTGCCGATCGAGGGCGTCGAGATCAAGGTCAGCGAGAGCGGCGAGATCCTGGTGCGCTCACCCGGCCTGCTGAAGGAGTACTACAAGGACCCGGCCGCAACGGCCGAGGTGCTCGACAGCGAAGGCTGGTACCGCACCGGCGACGCCGGCTTCATGGACGCAGCCGGCCACCTGAAGATCATCGACCGCGCGAAGGATGTTGGCCGGATCGTCGGCGGTGCCGGCGACGGCGCCCTCTTCGCGCCGAAGTACGTCGAGAACAAACTCAAGTTCTTCCCGTACATCAAGGAAGCCGTTGCCTTCGGCGATCGGCGCGACAAGGTCTGCGCCTTCGTCAACATCGACATCGAGGCGGTCGGCAACTGGGCCGAGAAGCGCAACCTGCCGTACGGCAGCTACGCCGACCTGTCGCAGAAGCCCGAAGTGCTCGAGCTGATCCGCGACTGTGTCGAGAAGGTCAACGCCGACCTCGCTGTCGACGAGCGCCTCGCGGGCAGCCAGATCAGCCGCTTCCTGGTGCTGCACAAGGAGCTCGACGCCGACGACGGCGAGCTGACGCGAACCCGCAAGGTCCGGCGCGGTTTCATCAGCGAGCGCTACCGCCCCCTCGTCGATGCGCTGTACGCGGGTGAGGATCATCGCTACGTCGAAACGGAAGTGACGTTCGAGGACGGCCGCAAGGGCCGGATCGCGGCCGACCTGAAGATCCTCGATGCGAAGACATTCCCGATGGCGCGGAGGGCGGCATGACCGGCGCCGCTGCAGTCGGGCTACCGCCGAGCGCCGGCGCGATCGCTCCGGCGCGGATCGATGTGGCCTCGACATCCGAGCCGGCGCGAACCGCGCGCCGCATCGGCGAGGTCGTGCTCGACGTTCGCAACATCAGCCTCGCCTTCGGCGGCGTAAAGGCGCTGACCGACATCAGCTTCGACGTCCGCGAGCACGAGATCCGCGCGATCATCGGCCCGAACGGCGCCGGCAAGAGCTCGATGCTGAACTGCATCAATGGCGTCTACCAGCCGCAGCAAGGCTCGATCAGCCTGCGCGGCAAGACGTTCAGGCACACGAACTCGCGCGAGGTCGCCAAGATGGGCGTCGCACGAACGTTCCAGAACCTGGCGCTGTTCAAGGGCATGAGCGTGCTCGACAACATCATGACCGGCCGCAACCTGAAGATGCGGACCAACCTGCTGCAGCAGGCGATCCGCTGGGGGGCCGCCGAACGCGAGGAATCGGCGCAGCGCCGCATCGTCGAAGGCATCATCGATTTCCTCGAGATCCAGGCTTATCGCAAGACGCCGGTCGGCAAGATGCCGTACGGCCTGCAAAAGCGGGTCGACCTCGGTCGTGCCCTCGCGATGGAGCCGCAGCTGCTGCTGCTCGACGAGCCGATGGCCGGAATGAACGTCGAGGAAAAGCAGGACATGAGCCGCTTCATCCTCGACGTCAACGACGAGTTCGGCACGACGATCGTGTTGATCGAGCACGACATGAGCGTCGTGATGGACATCTCCGACCGCGTCGTCGTGCTCGACTACGGCAAGAAGATCGGCGACGGCACGCCCGACGAGGTCCGTGCCAATCCCGACGTGATCAGCGCCTATCTCGGCACCTCGCATTGAGGATCATGAGCTCCCACGCTCCCTTCGTTCACTGCGCCCCGACGGGGCGCTCACTGCCCTACGGGCGACCGGGCGCGCGTTGATGGGTCCGTTCCTCGAAACCCTGTTCGGCGGCCTGATGGTCGGCATGCTGTATTCGCTGATCGCGCTCGGCTTCGTGCTGATCTACAAGGCCTCCGGCGTCTTCAACTTCGCGCAGGGCGCGATGGTTCTGTTCGCCGCGTTGGCGATGGCGCGTTTCGCCGAGTGGATCCCGAAGGTCACCGGGCTCAACAACAAGTTCATCGACAACGCGATCGCGTTCG
>JBDSAB010000310.1:0-4346 GCA_039922395.1 Caldimonas sp. | reverse complement strand
GGATGTGCTCGTCCATCGTGCCGCCGACGTCCATCAGCAGCAGCACCTTCACCTTGTTGTGGCGCTCGGGCACCATCTTGATGTCGAGCCAGCCGGCGTTGGCCGCGGTCGAGCGGATCGTGTCGTCGAGGTCGAGCTCTTCCTCCGAGCCCTCGCGCGCGAAGCGGCGCAACCGCCGCAGCGCGACCTTGATGTTGCGCGTGCCGAGCTCGAGGGTGTCGTCGTAGTCCTTGAACTGGCGCTGGTCCCAGACCTTCACGGCCGACTTGTTGCGCCCCTTGTCCTGGCCGATCCGGATGCCCTGCGGGTTGTAGCCGTAGGCGCCGAACGGGCTCGTGCCGCCGGTGCCGATCATCTTGTTGCCGCCTTCATGGCGCTTCTTCTGTTCCTCGAAGCGCTTCTTCAAGGTCTCCATCAGCTCGTCCCAGCCCATCTTCTCGATCGCCGCCTTTTCCTCGGGCGTGAGTTCGAGCTCCAGCTTCTTCTGCAGCCATTCGAGCGGGATGTCCTGGGTGAAGTCGGTCAGCATCTCGACGCCCTTGAAGTAGGCGGCGAACGCGCGGTCGAACTTGTCGAACAGGGCCTCGTCCTTGACCAGCGCGGTGCGGGCCAGGTAATAGAAACGGTCGACGGTCGGGCCTTCCTCGTCGTCGATGACGCCCGACTTGATCGCTTCCAGCAAGGTCAGGTATTCCTTCACCGAGACCTTGAGCTTGGCGGCGCGGAGGGTGAAAAAGAAGTTGATCAGCATGGCGGTTCCGCTGGCGAATTCGTGAGGATAGCCCGCTGCCCTGGCGCTCGCCCGGCCGGCGGCAGGGCCTTGCCGCGCCGGCCGCCGCTCAGGTTCCCGCGTGCTGCTTCAGCCAGCCGAAGAACTCGCCGTACCAGAGCTTCGAGTTGCGCGGCTGCAGGATCCAGTGGTTCTCGTCGGGAAACCAGAGCAAGCGGGCGTCGACGCCTTTCGCCTTCAGCGTGTTGTAGTAGGCGAGGCCCTGCTGGTCGGGCACGCGGTAGTCCTTGGCGCCGTGGATGACGAGGGTCGGCGTCTTCATCGTCTTCGCGAACGAGCTCGGGCTCTGCGCGCCGATCTTCGCCGGGTCGTCCCAGTACCAGGCGCCGAGCTCCCGGGCGTGCCAGGTGTAGGCGTCGTCGCTGAACATCGCGGTCCAGTCGAAACAGCCGGCGTGGCAGATGTAGGCGTTGTAGCGGCCCGGCTTGATGTGGCCGTTCATCCACGCGACCATGAAGCCGCCGTAGCTGCCGCCGGTGGCGAAGATCCGGGTCTTGTCGACCCAGGGCTGCCGGCGCAGCCAGTCGGTCGCGGCCTCCACGTCCTTCAGCTCGAGCTCGCCCCAGCGATGCGTGATGCTGTCGAGGAAGGCGTAGCCGAAGCCGCTCGAGCCGTGGTAGTTGACACAGGCGACGACGTAGCCCTGCGCGGCGAAGACCTGGTTGTTCCAGCGGTAGTGGAAGGTGTCGCCCGACGCCGCGTGCGGGCCGCCGTGGATGCTCTGCAGGATCGGATACTTCTTCTTCGGATCGAAGCCCGGCGGGTAGACGACCCACATCTGCACCGGCGCGCCGCCTGCACCCTTCAGGACGACCTCTTCGTGCTCGGCGAAGCGGAACTTCGCGAGCAGCTCGTCGTTGAAGCGTTCGAGCCGGCGCGGTGCCTCGTTGCCGCGCTGGACGTGCAGGCGCGCCGGGTGGTCCATCGCATCGCCGACGGTCGCAACGACGTCGGCGGCGACGTCGAAGCCCTGGGTCCAGCCGCCCTTCGCGACGATCGCGGCGGTGCGGCTCTCGATCGCATAGCGGTAGACATGTCGGCGCGCGCGGTCCTCGGCCGTGAAGAAGAGGGCGCTGCCGTCGCGCGACCAGCGCAGCGGCGTGTCGACCGAATGGTCCCAGGCGTCGGTCAGCACCGACCAGCTGCCGCCGCGGCGCAGCAGTGCGGCATGCGCCGGCATCGTGTGCTTGCGGCCGATCTGCGAAGCGACGAACGCGACCTGCAGACCGTCCGGCGAGTAGCGCGGCCCGTCGAAGTCCCAGTCCTTGTGAAGCGCCAGCGTCTCGACCTTGCCGCTGCGCACGTTGATCTCGGCGAGCGCCTTGCAGTTGTCGAGTTGCTTTTGCGCTGCCGGGTCGTGGGCGAAGGCGATGTGGCGGCCGTCCGGCGCAATGTCGAACGAATCCGCACCGGGGTCGCCGCGCGTCAGCTCGAGTGCGGTCCCTTCGAACAGGTCGGTGACGCGGCCGGTCTCGACATCGAGCACGTGCAGGTGGGCGACCCGCCCCATCGGCAGGTTGTGGTCCCAGTAGCGGTACTGCGCCTCGCTGGTCGCGTAGCCGGTCTCCTTGCGCTCGCTCCATTCCTTGTGCCGGCGGGCCTGCGCCTTGGTGCCGCGCAACTCGGGCCAGACCCACGAGACGAACGCGATGCGCCGGCCGTCCGGAAACCACTTGAACGCATCGAAGCCGGGCGCGAAGTGGCTGACGCGACGCGCTTCGCCACCGTCGACCGGGATCACGTAAAGCTGCGATGTCGCGTCCTTCTCGCCCTGCTGCTCGCGCTTGGCGACGAAGGCGATCCGATCGCCGGTCGGCGACCACGCCGGCTGACCGTCCTTCTCGCCGCATGACGTCAGCCGGCGCGGCTCGCCGCCGAAGGTCGACAGCAGCCACAGGCTCGCGGCCGACTTGTTGTCGGCCATCGAGTAGCTGCTGACCGAGCAGACGGCCTGCGCACCGTCCGGCGCCAGCGAGACGCCGCCGATGCGCTCGACCTGCCAGAGCTCGTCGACGCCGAACGGCTTCTTCTTGCGGCCCGTCATCGGCTCAACGCGGCCGGTCGAGCTGCCAGCGCAGCTGCGCCCTGACCTCGGGCCATTCCCCGGCCGTCAGGCTGTACATCACGGTGTCGCGGATCGTGCCGTCGCGGCGCACCGCGTGGTGGCGCAGCACGCCGTCGCGACGCGCGCCGAGGCGCTCGATCGCGCGCTGGCTCTTGAAGTTGAAATTGTCGGTGCGCCAGCCGACCAGCTGGGCGGCGAGTGTCTCGAACGCGTGCGTCATCAGCAGCAGCTTGCATTCGGTGTTGACATGGCTGCGCTGGCGGCTCTGTGCGTACCAGGTGTAGCCGATCTCGAGGCGCTCGACCGCCGGCACGATGTCGTGATAGCGGGTGCTGCCGACGATGTGGCCGGTCGCCAGCTCGCGCACCGCGAACGGCAGCATGTGGCCGGCTTCGAGTCCGGCCAGCGCAGCCTCGATGTAGGCGTCGGTTTGATCCGGCTCGGGCACCGAGGTGATGCGCAGGTTCCAGAGCTCGCCGTCGGCGGCCGCGGCGCGCAGGCCGTCGGCGTGCGCCGGTTGCAGCGGCTCGAGCCGGACCCGGGCCGACTCGAGCGTGCAGGGTGTGGGCGCCAGCACGATCAGCGGTTGTGGCGTTGCATGAAGACGAGCTTCTCGAACAGCGAGACGTCCTGCTCGTTCTTCAGCAGCGCACCGACCAGCGGCGGCACGGCGACCTTCTCGTCCTTGCTCTGCAGCGCCTCGAGCGGAATGTCCTCGGCAACCAGCAGCTTCAGCCAATCCAGCAGCTCGCTGGTCGACGGCTTCTTCTTCAACCCCGGCAGGTTGCGCACGTCGTAGAAGTTCTTCAGCGCCGCCGACAGCAGCTCCTTCTTCAGCTTCGGAAAGTGCACGTCGACGATGCGCTTCATCGTGTCGGCGTCGGGGAACTTGATGTAGTGGAAGAAGCAGCGGCGCAGGAATGCGTCAGGCAGCTCCTTCTCGTTGTTCGACGTGATGAAGACGAGCGGCCGGTGTGTCGCCTTGATCAGCTCGCGCGTCTCGTAGACGTAGAACTCCATCCGGTCGATCTCGCGCAGCAGGTCGTTGGGAAACTCGATGTCCGCCTTGTCGATCTCGTCGATCAGCAGCGCCACCGGCTGGTCGGCGGTGAAAGCCTGCCAGAGCACGCCCTTGACGATGTAGTTGTGGATGTCCTTGACCCGCGCGTCGCCGAGTTGGCTGTCGCGCAGCCGGCTGACCGCGTCGTACTCGTAGAGGCCCTGCTGCGCCTTCGTCGTGCTCTTGATGTGCCACTGCATCAGCGGCATGCCGAGCGCCAGCGCGACCTCTTCGGCGAGCATCGTCTTGCCGGTCCCGGGCTCGCCCTTCACGAGCAGCGGCCGCTTCAGCGTGGTCGCCGCATTGACGGCGAGCATCAGGTCGGGCGTCGCGACGTAGTTTTCGGAGCCTTGGAACTTCATGGGGAGGGGGCGGTGAGGGAGAAATCGGCGATGCGGGTGGCCGGCTGGCGGGCCGCGATCTCGGCCGGG
>JBDSAB010000309.1:0-16679 GCA_039922395.1 Caldimonas sp. | reverse complement strand
ACCAACTTCAAGACCGTCAAGGGCTCGCTCAAGCGCCTGAAGGACATGAAGGCGCAGATCGAGGCCGGCACCGAGATCCGGATCAAGAAGGAAGCGCTGATGTTCCAGCGCGAGCTGATCAAGCTCGAGAAGGACATCGGCGGCATCCAGGACATGAACGCATTGCCCGACGCGATGTTCGTCATCGACGTGGGTTTCCACAAGATTGCGGTCGCCGAGGCGAAAAAGCTCGGCATCCCGATCATCGGCATCGTCGATTCGAACCACTCCCCGATCGGCATCGACTACGTGATTCCGGGCAACGACGACTCGTCCAAGGCGGTCGCGCTCTACGCGCGCGCTGTCGCCGATGCCGTGATCGAGGGCAAGGCCAACGCGACGAACGAGATGACACAGGCGCTGGCAGCCGAAGGCGACGAGTTCGTCGAGGTCAACGAAGCGGCATAAAGCGAGCCTGCCGCGAATCGTCCTGCGGCGATCGATCAAAGGGGCGCCAGCCCCTTTTTTTTCTAGACGGTTCGCAGCGTGCCTCGAGTTCGCACGGACCGGTCACACAACGGAGTAGCAAGATGGCAGCAATCACTGCAAGCATGGTCGGCGCACTGCGCGCGAAGACCGATGCCCCGATGATGGAGTGCAAGAAGGCGCTCGCCGAAGCAGAAGGCGACATGGAGCGGGCCGAAGAGCTGCTCCGCGTCAAGCTCGGCAGCAAGGCCGGCAAGGCGGCCTCCCGCATCACCGCCGAGGGCGTCGTTGCCGCGAGCGTCGACGGCAGTACCGGCGCTCTGGTCGAGGTGAACTGCGAAACTGACTTCGTCAGCAAGAACGATTCGTTCCTCGCGTTCGCGAAGGCCTGCGCCGACCTCGTTGCGACGAAGAACCCGGCCGACGTGGCCGCACTGTCCGCGCTGCCTCACGCGCAGGACAGCTTCGGCCCGACTCTCGAGGACGTCCGCAAGGGACTGATCGGCAAGATCGGCGAGAACATGTCAATCCGTCGCTTCAAGCGCTATGCCGGCGGCGGCCGGCTCGCGACCTACCTGCACGGCACCCGGATCGGCGTGCTGGTCGAATTCGAGGGCGATGAGGTTGCGGCCAAGGACGTAGCGATGCATGTCGCGGCGATGAAGCCGGTCGCGCTGCAGTCGGCCGACGTGCCGCAGGCGCTGATCGATACCGAACGGCGCATCGCGACCCAGAAGGCCGCCGAGGACGCCGACAAGGCGAAGGCCGACGGCAAGCCGGTGCAGTCACCCGAGATCGTCGCCAAGCGCGTCGAGGGGTCGGTGGCTAAGTACCTGAAAGAGGTCAGCCTCTTCAACCAGACCTTCGTCAAGAACGACAAGCAGACGGTCGAGCAGATGCTCAAGGAGCGCGCGACCCGGATCAAGGGCTTCACGCTCTACGTTGTCGGCGAGGGCATCGAAAAGAAGGTGGACGACTTCGCAGCCGAGGTTGCCGCCCAGGTTGCTGCGGCCAAAGGCGCGTGACGTCGCGTCGCACGGCGAAGGTCGAGCGGCGGTGCGGGGCGATTAGACTCGGACGCCCCGTGAAAGAATACGAGGCGCGTTACTGAGGAGTCCCGCATGGCGGCGTACAAACGCATCCTGCTCAAGCTTTCCGGCGAAGCGTTGATGGGCGACGATGCGTACGGGATCAATCGCGCAACGATCGTCCGCATGGTGCGTGAGATCCAGGAGGTCACGCGCCTCGGCGTCGAGGTGGCGGCAGTCATCGGCGGCGGCAACATCTTCCGCGGCGTCGCCGGCGGTGCGGTCGGCATGGACCGCGCCACCGCCGACTACATGGGCATGCTGGCGACCGTGATGAACGCGCTGGCCCTCGCCGACACGATGCGCCAGGAAGGCATGACGGCACGCGTCATGTCGGCGATCGGCATCGAGCAGGTCGTCGAGCCCTATGTGCGTCCGAAGGCGCTGCAGTACCTCGAGGAAGGCAAGGTCGTCGTGTTCGCGGCTGGCACCGGCAACCCGTTCTTCACGACCGACACCGCCGCTGCGTTGCGCGGCGCCGAGATCGGCGCGCAGATCGTGTTGAAGGCGACCAAGGTCGACGGCGTCTACAGCGCTGATCCGGCCAAGGATCCGACCGCCACGCGCTACCGCCAGATCACATTCGATGAAGTGATCACCCGCAACCTGCAGGTGATGGACGCGACCGCGTTCGCGCTGTGTCGCGATCAGAAGCTGCCGATTCGCGTGTTCAGCATATTCAAGCCCGGCGCATTGAGGCGCGTCGTGGTGGGAGAGGACGAGGGGACGCTCGTCCACGTCTAGTCAAAGGTGCAACCATGACCACTGCCGACATCAGGAAGACCGCGGAGCAGAAGATGACCCGGTCGATCGAGGCGTTCAAGAACGAACTGCAGAAGATCCGAACCGGCCGCGCCCACCCGGGCATCCTCGACCAGGTGCACATCGACTATTACGGCTCGATGGTGCCGATCAGTCAGGTCGCCAACGTGTCGCTGCTCGATGCACGCACGATCAGCGTCCAGCCGTGGGAAAAGGGCATGGGCGCGAAGATCGAGAAGGCGATCCGCGAGTCCGATCTCGGCCTCAATCCGGCGGCGCAAGGCGACCTGCTTCGCGTGCCGATGCCGCCGTTGACCGAGGAGCGCCGCCGTGACCTTTCGAAGGTCGTGCGCAATGCCAGCGAAGACTCCAAGGTCGCGGTTCGCAACCTGCGTCGCGATGCCAACGACCATGCCAAGAAGCTCCTGAAGGACAAGCAGATCTCGGAGGACGAGGAACGGCGCTCGCTCGAAGAGATGCAGCGCGTGACCGACCGGATGATTGCCGAGATCGACCGGCTGACCAGTGCCAAGGAAGCGGAGATCATGGCCGTCTGAGGCCACGTTCCCGCGCCGTCATCACGAACTTTGCTGCGACCTTGAGCGACCCCGCCGATTCGCGCGCGAGCGTTCCCCGCCATGTGGCGATCGTCATGGACGGCAACGGGCGTTGGGCCAAGAAGCGCTTCATGCCGCGCTTCTTCGGCCACAAGCAGGGTGTCGACGCGCTGGTGCGCACGGTGCTCGCGTGCGCCGATCGCGGCATCGAGTACCTAACCGTGTTCGCGTTCTCGTCGGAAAACTGGAAGCGGCCGACCGAGGAAGTCTCCGGGCTGATGGGCCTGGTGCTGGTGGCGGTCGCCAAATACCTCGCCAAGCTGTCCGGCGACGGCGTCCGCATTCGCATCGTCGGCGATCGCAGCCAGGTCTCCGACAAGCTGCGCGACGCCTGGGAGCATGCCGAATCGAGCACCCGCCACAACATGCGCATCACGCTGTCGGTCGCCTTCAACTACGGCGGCCGCTGGGACATCGTCCAGGCCTGCCGGCAGGCCATCGCCGCCGGGATCGCGCCCGAGCAGCTCGACGAGGCCAAGCTGAACAGCTACATGGCGCTCAGCTATGCCCCCGATCCGGACCTCTTCATCCGCACCGGCGGCGAGGTTCGCATCAGCAACTTCCTGCTCTGGCAGGCGGCTTATTCCGAGCTCGTCTTCACCGACTGCCTATGGCCCGAGTTCGGACCGGCCGACCTCGACGCGGCCCTCGACCAGTACGCACGCCGCGAGCGCCGCTTCGGCACCGTGCCGACCCCTGCCGAATACGCCTCGAGCGACACCTAGCATGCTGAAGCAACGGGTGATCACGGCGCTCGTTCTCCTTGCGGTGCTGCTTCCGACGTTGTTTGCAACGGCCGCCTGGCCGTTCGCGCTGCTCACGTTGATCGGGTTCAGCGCGGCCGGCTGGGAGTGGTCGCGGCTGAACGGCGCTGCAGGTGCCGCGATCGGCCTTGCCGTGATCCTGGGTGCCGCTTGCGCCGCCGCGTTCTGGGCTGGTTGGGGCGTCGCCGCGCCGGCACTGGCATGGTGGGGCGCGACCTTCGTCTGGGTGCTCGGTGGCGCCTGGCTGCTGCGCAACGGCACCGTCGCCTGGCCGACTTTGCCGAAGAGCCTGCGCGTGGTCGCCGGCCTGGTGCTGCTGTGGACCGCCTGGCTCGCGCTGGTCAATGCGAAGGCAATCGGCATCAACTTCATCCTCTCGGTCTTCTGTCTGGTCTGGGCCGCCGACATCGCGGCCTACTTCGGCGGGCGTGCCTTTGGACGCCGCAAGCTCGCACCGTCGATCAGCCCCGGCAAAAGCTGGGAAGGCGTCTGGAGCGGCATGGTCGGCGCGCTGGTGCTCACAGCCGCGTGGCTGCTGATCGAGCGATCGCTCGCCGTCGATTCGAAGAGCCTCTACGACGTGTTCCTCGATCGCTTCAATGTCGTCGTCGTTGCGCTCGGCGTGATGTTCCTCGCGGCGATGAGCGTCGTCGGCGACCTCTTCGAGTCGCTCGTCAAGCGCAGCGCGGGCGCGAAGGACAGCAGTGCGCTGCTGCCCGGTCACGGCGGCGTGCTCGATCGGATCGACGCACTGCTGCCGGTGTTCCCGATCGCTCTCGCGATGGCGTCGATCTAGATGGGCAAGGCCGCCATGCCCTCGTCGACGCGTCCAATCTCCACCGACGTTGGAATCGCGCCGCGGGCGCTCGAACCATCGCGTGCCCAGCAAGGCGGCAAGCGTCAGCGCGTCTGCATCCTCGGTGCGACCGGCTCGGTCGGCGTCAATACGCTGGACGTCATCGCGCGCCATCCCGAACGCTACGAAGTGTTCGCGCTGACCGCGCAGAGCCGCATTGACGAGCTGCTGCAGCAGTGCGCACGTTGGAGGCCTCGCTATGCGGCGGTGCCCGACGGTGCGCCATCGCGCGCGCTGCGCGAGCGTTTCGCCGCCGAAGGCATCGACACCGAAGTCGTCAGCGGACCGCAAGCGCTGTGCGACCTCGCATCGCATCCCGACGTCGATGCGGTCATGGCCGCGATCGTCGGTGCCGCCGGTCTTGCGCCGTGCCTGGCGGCAGCGCACGCAGGCAAGCGGCTGCTGCTGGCGAACAAGGAAGCGCTGGTGGTCGGCGGTGCGCTGTTCGTCGAGGCCGTGCGCGCCGGCGGAGCCACGCTGCTGCCGATCGACAGCGAGCACTCGGCGATCTTCCAATGCCTGCCGGAAGATCGAGCGGCCTGGCCCGAGCGCATCGACCACATCGTGCTGACCGCGTCGGGCGGGCCGTTCCTGCTCCGCGATCCGGCGACGTTGCATACCGTCACACCGGACCAGGCCTGTGCGCACCCGAACTGGGTCATGGGCCGCAAGATCTCGGTCGACTCGGCGACGATGATGAACAAGGCGCTCGAAGTGATCGAGGCGCGCTGGCTGTTCGACCTGCCGGCCGATCGGATCCGGGTGGTGATCCATCCGCAGAGCGTCATCCATTCGATGGTCGTCTGCCGCGACAACTCGGTGCTCGCGCAGCTCGGCACCGCCGACATGCGGGTGCCGATCGCGTTCGGGCTGTCTTATCCGGAACGCATCGAATCGGGGGCAAGCCCACTCCAATTCGAGACGCTCGGATCGCTGACATTCGCACCGGCCGATCACGCCCGGTTTCCCTCGTTGCGCCTGGCGATGGAAGCGTTGCGTGGAGCCCCTGGTGCCACGGCCGTGCTGAACGCCGCGAACGAGCAGGCGGTTGCCGCGTTCCTCGCGGGAACCATCCGATTCGATCAGATTCACATGGTGAACGCCGGCACGGTCGAGGCGATCAGCCCCGACGCCGGTGCGGTCCGCTCGCTCGAAGGCCTGCTTGACCTGGACGCGCGGTCGCGCGCGCAGGCCGCACAGCTCGTGAAAGGCCTCTCCGCATGATCACCACGATCCTCGCTTTCATCCTGACGCTCGGCGTGCTGATCGTCATCCACGAGTACGGTCACTACCGCGTCGCGGTCGCGTGCGGCGTCAAGGTGCTGCGCTTCTCGGTCGGGTTCGGCCGGGTGCTGTGGCGGCGGCAGGCCACGCCGGAGTCGACCGAATTCGTGCTGTGCGCGCTGCCGCTCGGCGGTTACGTGCGCATGCTCGACGAGCGCGAAGGCGAGGTCGCCCCGCAGGATCTGTCGCGCGCCTTCAACCGCAAGCCGCTGCGCCAGCGGGCGGCGATCGTCGCCGCCGGGCCGGCCGCCAACCTGCTGCTCGCGGTCGTGCTCTACGCTGCCGCGCACTGGATCGGCATCGACGAGCCGAAGGCCGTCCTCGGCCCGCCGATCGCGTCCAGCCTGGCCGAGCGAGCCGGCCTGCGCGCCGGCGACTGGGTGCGCGCCTATTCGACCGACGGCGTCGAGTGGCAGGACCTGCGCTCGCTGACCGAACTGCGCTGGGAGGTTACGCAGGCGGTGATGCGCGGCGAGCGCCTGAACCTGATGGTGACCGACCGCGACGGCCGCGGGCAGCGCCGAGTCGGCCTCGATCTCGACACGCTGCCGGCGAGCGAGGTCGATGCCAAGCTGATGCAGAGCATCGGCATCGGCAGCGCGTTCAGCGAGCCAGTGCTCGGCGAGGTTCGCGCGGGCGGCCCGGCGGCCAAGGCTGGACTGCGCGCAGGCGATCGCGTCGTCAGCATCGACGGTGAATCGATCGCCGATGCGTCGCGCGTGCGCGAGTTGATCCGGGCGAGCGGCAAGAGTGGCGTCGCCAAGCCGATGCAATGGCGCGTGCAGCGCGGGATCGAGCCGTTCGAACTCACGGTGACGCCGTCGGTCGTCGTCGAGAACGAGCAGCGGGTTGGCCGGATCGAGGTCTATCCAGGTCAGCCGCCCGAGATGGTGTCCGTGCGCTACGGCGTTTTCGATGGCATTTCGAAGGCCGTGTCGCAGACCTGGAACATGTCGGTCCTGACGTTGAAGATGCTCGGCAAGATGATCATCGGGCAGGCGTCGCTGAAGAACTTGAGCGGCCCGTTGACGATCGCCGACTACGCGGGCCAGTCGGTCAAGCTCGGCCTCGCTTACTACCTGGGCTTCCTGGCGGTCGTCAGCGTGAGCCTCGGGGTGCTGAACCTCTTGCCGTTGCCCGTCCTCGACGGTGGACACCTGATGTATTATCTTTTCGAAGGGTTGACAGGGCGGCCGGTCTCCGAGTTGTGGCTCGACAGGCTGCAGCGTGGCGGGGTTGCCATCATGCTCATGATGATGTCCCTGGCCCTCTACAACGACATGGCCCGTTTGCTGGGTCTGCACTGACCGACCCGCATGCAAATCTCCCGTCGCTCGCGCCTGCTCCGCCCGACTCTCGTTTCCTTCGCCCTCGCCACCGCCTTCTACGTCGGCTCCGCCGGCGCGGTCGAGCCGTTCGTCCTGAAGGACATCCGCGTCGAAGGGCTGCAGCGCACCGATCCCGGGACGGTATTCGCCTCGCTGCCGTTCCGGATCGGCGAGACCTACAACGACGAGAAGGGCGCCGCGGCGCTGCGCGCACTGTTCGCGACCGGCCTCTTCAAGGACGTGCGGATCGACATCGAGGAAGGTGTCGCGGTGGTGATCGTCGAGGAGCGTGCGGTCATCGCGAGCATCGACTTCGCCGGGCTGAAGGAGTTCGACAAGGACACGCTGATCAAGTCGTTGAAGGACTTCGGCATCGGCGAGGGACTGCCGTTCGACAAGGCGCTTGCCGACCGTGCCGAGCAGGAGTTGAAGCGGCAGTACCTGACGCGCAGTCTCTACGGCGCGGAGGTCGTCACCACGGTGACGCCGCTCGAGCGCAATCGTGTCAACGTCACGTTCACCGTGACCGAGGGTGCGGCTGCGCGCATCCGCGAGATCCGCATCGTCGGCAACCAGGCCTTCTCCGAAAGCACGCTGAAGGGGCTGTTCGACCTCAACGACGGTGGCTGGTTCAATTGGTACTCGAAGGCCGACCGCTATTCGCGCGCCAAGCTGAACGCCGACCTCGAAACGCTGCGCGCCTACTACCTGAATCGCGGCTACCTCGAGTTCGCGGTCGAGTCGACACAGGTCGCGATCTCGCCCGACAAGCAGGACATCACGGTCACGATCAACGTGAAGGAGGGCCAGCCCTACACCGTGGTCGGCGTCCAGCTCGAGGGCGAGTACCTCGGCAAGGAGGACGAGTTCAAATCGCTGGTCACGATCCGTCCCGGCGAACCGTACCGCGCCGAGGCCGTCGCCGACACGACGAAAGCGTTCGTCGAGAAGTTCGGCACCTTCGGCTATGCGTTCGCGAAGGTCGATGCGCTGCCGCAGATCGACCGTGCGAATGCGCAGGTCACCCTGGTGCTCGGTGCGGATCCGCAGCGCCGCGTCTACGTGCGCCGCATCAACGTCGCCGGCAACACGCGCACCCGCGACGAGGTCGTGCGGCGCGAGTTCCGCCAGTTCGAGTCGAGCTGGTATGACGGCGCCCGCATCAAGCTGTCGCGCGACCGGGTCGACCGCCTCGGCTTCTTCAGCGAAGTCACGGTCGACAGCAACGAGGTGCCCGGCACGCTCGACCAGGTCGACCTGACGATCTCGATCAAGGAGAAGCCGACCGGCAACCTGTCGCTCGGCGCCGGCTTCTCGTCCGCCGACAAGCTCGCGCTGACGGCGGCGATCAAGCAGGAAAACGTGTTCGGCTCCGGCAACTACCTCGGCGTCGAGGTCAACACCAGTCGCTCGAGCCGCACGCTGGTCGTCAGCACGGTCGACCCGTACTTCACGATCGACGGCATCTCACGAGGGTTCGACCTCTACTACCGGACGGTCCGACCGCTGAACAGCCAGGGCGAGGAGTACCAGCTGGTGACGCCGGGCGTCGCGGTGCGTTTCGGCGTGCCGTTCAGCGAGTACGACACGGTCTTCTTCGGCATCGGCTACGAGCGCACCGAGATCAAGGGGGCGACGGCGCTGCCGAACAACTTCTTCCTGTACCGCGAGAAGTACGGCGCCGTCAGCAGCAGCGTGCCGGTCACGGTCGGCTGGACCCGCGACCGGCGCGACAGCGCGCTGGTGCCGAACGCCGGACGCTACGAGCGCGTCAACCTGGAATGGGGCGCGCTCGGCGAGAGCCGCTATGTGCGCCTCAACCTGCAGGCGCAGCAATACATTCCGCTCGGCAAGCGTTTCACCTATGCCGTCAATGCAGAGATCGGCTACGGACGCGGACTCTCGGGCCGCGGCTACCCGATCTTCAAGAACTTCTACGGCGGCGGCCTCGGCACCGTGCGCGGCTTCGACCAGGGTTCGCTCGGCCCGGTCGACGTGACCGGCGCCTACATCGGCGGCAACCGGCGCTTCAACCTGAACAACGAGCTTTACGTGCCGATCCCGGGCACCGGCAACGACCGGACCTTGCGGCTGTTCGGCTACATCGACGCCGGCAATGTATGGGGCCAGGACGAGAAGCTCAAGTTCGACAGCCTGCGCGCATCGGCCGGCGTCGGCCTCAGCTGGGTGTCGCCGGTCGGTCCGCTGAAACTGAGCTTCGGCGTGCCGATCCGCAAGAAGCCAGAAGATAGAATCCAGCGGCTTCAATTCCAGATCGGGACCGCGTTCTAATGAAAAGCATCCGAGTGCAGGCCCTTGCCGCGAGCGCCTTGCTGGCGGTCGCCGCCGGCGCCGTCCAGGCCCAGGAGCTGAAGATCGGCTATGTCAACAGCGACCGGGTGCTGCGCGAAGCGGTTCCGGCCAAGGCCGCGCAGGCCAAGCTGGAAGCGGAGTTCTCGAAGCGCGAGAAGGAGTTGACCGACGTCGGCAATCGCTTGAAGGCCGCCGGCGAGAAGCTCGACAAGGATGCGCCGACCCTGGCCGAGGCCGAGCGCAGCCGCCGGCAGCGCGACCTGATCGATCAGGACCGCGAGTTCCAGCGCAAGCGCCGCGAGTTTCAGGAAGACCTGAGCCAGCGCAAGAACGAAGAGCTTGCCACAGTCGTCGAGCGAGCCAATCGCGTGATCAAGCAGATCTTCGAGACCGAGAAGTACGACCTCGTGCTGCAGGAGGCCGTCTTCGCCGGTTCGCGCGTCGACATCACCGAGAAGGTGATCAAGGCCCTGAACGCTCAGGGCGGCGGCAAGTAGACCGTGCCGGTGGTTGCTCTGCGCGAGATCGCCGAGCAACTGGGCGGCGATCTCGTCGGCGACGCGGCGCTGCGGATCGATCGAATCGGTCCGCTCGACAGCGCGACACCCTCGACGATTTCCTTTCTTGCCAATCCGCGCCTGCGCACCCACCTCGCGACAACCCAGGCCGGCTGCGTCATCGTCACCCCGGCTGACCGCGAAACCGCGGTGGCGCGCGGCAATGCGATCGTCACCGCCGATCCCTATCACTACTACGCGCGCTTGACGCAATGGTGGGCGCGACGCTTGCGGCCGCCGTCCGTGCCGTCGATCCACCCGAGCGCGGTGATCGCGCCGGGTGCACAGATCGCGGCCGATGCGTCGATCGGCGCACTGGCGGTCATCGAGGCTGGCGCCGTCGTCGGCGCGGGAGCCGAGATCGGCCCGCACTGCGTCCTAGGCACCGGTGCACAGGTCGGCGCCGGCACGCGCCTCGCCGCGCGCGTGACGATCGGCGCCGACTGCTCGATCGGCGAGCGCTGCATCCTGCACAGCGGCGTCGTCATCGGCGCCGATGGCTTCGGCTTCGCGCCGGTCGAAGGGCGCTGGGAGAAGATCGAGCAGCTCGGCAGCGTGCGGATCGGCAACGACGTCGAGATCGGCGCGAACACCTGCATCGACCGCGGCGCGCTCGATGACACGATCCTCGATGACGGGGTCAAGCTCGACAACCTGATCCAGATCGGACACAACGTGAAGATCGGCGCGCACACCGCGATTGCCGGCTGCGCCGCCGTGGCGGGCAGTACCACCATCGGCGCCCATTGCATGATCGGCGGTGCGGCGATGATCACGGGCCACATTCGCATCGCGGATGGCGTCACCGTCTCCGGCGCCACCGCGGTGCTGCGCTCCATCGATAAGCCGGGCGTGTACAGCGGCATATTCCCCATCGACGAGAATGCGACGTGGGAGAAGAATGCGGCCACGCTGCGCCAGCTGCATTCGCTGCGCGACCGGCTTCGCAAGCTCGAAAAGAACGCCACGGGATCCGCCACGACATGACGATCGACATCCACGAGATCCTCAAGCGCCTGCCGCACCGGTATCCGTTCCTGCTCGTCGACCGGGTCGTCGAGCTCGAGCGCGGCAAGTTCCTGCGCGCCTTGAAGAACGTGACGATGAACGAGCCGTTCTTCGTCGGCCACTTTCCGCATCGCCCGGTGATGCCCGGCGTGATGATCCTCGAAGCGCTCGCCCAGGCTGCGGCAATCCTGGCATTCGACAACATCGACGTCCGGCCCGACAACAACACGGTGTTCTATTTCGCCGGCATCGATCGGGCCCGCTTCAAGCGCCCGGTCGAACCGGGCGATCAGCTGATGCTGCACGTCACGCTCGACCGCATCAAGTCGGGCATCGTCAAGTTCACGACCGACGCGCGCGTCGGCGATGCGGTCGTGGCCGAGGCCGAGCTCATGTGCACGATGCGCACGGTCTGAGCGCAATCCGATCGGCGATGGCGAAGGTTCACGCGACGGCGTTGGTCGAGCCCGGCGCGCGGCTGGCCGATTCGGTGACGGTCGGGGCCTACTGCGTGATCGGGGCGCACGTCACGGTCGGCGAGGGGACGACGATCGGACCGCATTGCGTGATCGAGGGTCGTACCACCATCGGCCGCGACAACCGGATCTTCCAGTTCTGCTCGCTCGGCGCCGTTCCGCAGGACAAGAAGTACGCCGGCGAGGACACCGCACTCGAGATCGGCGACCGCAACACGATCCGCGAGTTCTGCACCTTCAATCTCGGCACCGCGCAGGACGCCGGTGCGACCCGCATCGGCAGCGACAACTGGATCATGGCCTACGTCCACATCGCGCACGATTGCCAGATCGGTGACCAGACCATCCTCGCCAACAACGCGACCTTGGCCGGTCATGTCCATCTGGGCGACTGGGCCTTCATCGGCGGACTGACCGGCATCCACCAGTTCGTCCAGATCGGTGCTCACGCGATGGCCGGGTTCGCGAGCGCGGTCACGCAGGACGTGCCGCCCTACATGACGGTCGACGGCAACCCGCTCGTGGTGCGCGGGTTCAATGTCGAAGGGCTGCGCCGGCGCGGCTTCGGACCGACGCGCATTGCGGCAGTCAAGCAGATGCATCGTCTGCTCTACCGCTCTGGTCTGACCTTCGACGCAGCCAAGGCCGCGATCACGGCGCTCGCCGAGACGACGCCCGAAGCGGCCGGCGACGTCGCCGTGATGAGCCAGTTCCTCGGCCGCTCGACCCGCGGCATCGCCCGCTGAAGCGCGGCGATGAGTTCCGAGGCACCTCGGTTCGCGATGGTGGCGGGCGAAGCGTCCGGCGACCTGCTGGCCGGCATGCTGCTCGCAGGGCTTCGCGCGCGCTGGCCGGCGCTCAGGGCCGACGGCATCGGCGGCCCGAAGATGGCCGCGCAGGGCTTCGAGGCCTGGTGGCCGCACGACAAGCTCGCGGTGCGCGGCTACTTCGAGGTGCTGCGCCACTACCGCGAGATCGCCGGCATCCGCAAGGCGCTCGCCGCGCGGCTGCTGGCGGCCAAGCCGGATGCCTTCATCGGCGTCGATGCGCCCGACTTCAACCTCGATCTCGAGGAGCGCCTGAAGGTGAGCGGCGTGCGCACGATCCATTTCGTCAGTCCATCGATCTGGGCCTGGCGCGCCAAGCGGATCGAGAAGATCCGGCGGGCCACCGACCTCGTGCTGTGCATCTTCCCGTTCGAGCCGGAGATCTATGCGAAGGTGGGTGTGGCGGCGGCTTATGTGGGCCATCCGCTGGCGGGCGCAATTCCGCTCGACGTGCCGCGCGCCGAGAGCCGTTCGCGACTCGGCATCGGCGCCGACGACACCGTCATCGCGATCCTGCCGGGCAGCCGTCGCGCCGAGATCCAGTACATCGCGCCGCGCCTGCTTGCGGCGGCCGAGCTGATGCATCGGCAGCGCGCAGGCTTGCGCTTTGTCCTGCCGGTGGTGCCGGGCCTGCGCGGGCTGATCGAGCCGATGTGCCGCGAGCACGCGCCGACGGCGCGCATCGAGCTGCTCGACGGCGGCTCGCACGACGCGCTCGCGGCCTGCGACGTCACGCTGATCGCGAGCGGCACGGCGACGCTCGAGGCGGCGCTCTTCAAGCGGCCGATGGTCGTGGTCTACGTGATGCATGCGCTGAGCTGGCAGCTCAGCAAGCGGATGGCCTACCAGCCCTGGGTCTCGTTGCCGAACATCCTGTTGCGCGAATTCGCGGTGCCCGAGCTGTTGCAGGGCGATGCCACCCCGGAGCGGATCGCCGCCGAGGCGACGCTCTGGCTCGACGACCCGGCGGCCTGCGAGACTCTGGCGGCGCGCTTTCGCGCTCTTCACGACACCCTGCGCTGCGACACCGCGAAGGTGGCCACCGATGCAATCGAAAAAGTTCTTGCGCGCGAGCCAGCTGAGTCTGCTGGTCGATGTCCGCGGCCTGATGGCCGGCGTCGACGAGGTCGGGCGAGGTCCGCTCGCCGGCCCGGTCGTCGCCGCGGCGGTGATCCTCGACGAACGGCGCGTGATCCGCGGCCTCAATGACTCGAAGATGCTGACCGCGCCGACGCGCGAACGCCTGTCGATCGAAATCCGCATGAAGGCGCTGTGCGTCAGCATCGGCCATGCGACGGTCGACGAGATCGATCGCATCAACATCCTGCAGGCGGCCTTGCTGGCGATGCGCCGCGCCGTCGACGGACTGCGCCTCGTGCCCGAGGTCGTCGTCGTCGATGGCAACCAGTTGCCGAAGGTGCCGATGGCGTGCCGCTCGATCGTCGGCGGCGATTCGCGCGTGCGAGCGATCTCGGCCGCCTCGATCGTCGCCAAAGTGTTTCGCGACCGGCTCTGCAACGACCTGCACGACGAGCACCCGGAATACGGCTTCGCGTCGCACAAGGGCTACTCGACGCCGGAGCACCTCGACGCGCTGCGCCGTCACGGTGCGTGCCGCCACCATCGACGGAGCTTCGCGCCGGTCCGCGACGTGCTCTGAGGACGTGTGCCGAAGATCCAAGCGATCAGCTCGCGCGAGAACCCACTGCTCGCGCAGGTTCGCCGCCTGATCCGGCAGCCCGACGCGTACCGCAAGCACGCCGAGCTGTGGCTCGAGGGCGAGCACTTAGGACGTGCGTTCATCCAGCGACATGGCGGCACCGGCACCCGCGCGGTCGTCAGCGAGGCCGCATGGGACGAGCCCGGTCTGCGCGAGCTTGCGACCCACGCCGACAGCGTCGCGATCGTTCCTGCGACCGTGATGCGCGACCTGAGCACGCTCGACAACGCTGCGCCGATCGGTTTCGTCGTCGCCTGGCCGGGGTCGGGCGCGGTGCAGCGCGATGCACCGAGCGTCGTTCTCGATCGCCTGCAGGATGCCGGCAACGTCGGCACGATCCTGCGCAGCGCGGCGGCATTCGGATTCACCCAGGTGGTCGCGCTCGAGGGCACCGCGGCGCTGTGGTCGCCGAAGGTGCTGCGCGCGGCGATGGGCGCGCACTTCGCATTGAACCTCGTCGAGCGGATGCCGGCCGATGGTCTTGACGCGCTCGCGGTGCCGATGCTGGCGACCAGCTCGCACGCCGGCACCCTGTTGCCGTCAGCGACCTTGCCGTGGCCCTGCGCGTGGCTGGTCGGCCATGAAGGGCGAGGCGTCGCCGACGACTTGGTTCGGCGCTGCGCGGCCACGCTGCGCATCCCGCAACCAGGCGGCGAGGAGTCGCTCAACGCCGCGATCGCGGCGTCGATCTGCTTGTACGAATCGGCGCGCCGGCGCCTCGTCGCGTAAGGCGGACCAGCACCCGCTCGAATGCACGCGGCGAGGGCGTCGACGTGACGCAACGGGCGGGGCACCGTTACCGATGCTTGCGGACGCGGGCTCGATGGTGCAGGAAAATTGCGCGTGGGTCGCGGCCCCCGGAATGGCGGCGCCGGCGACGTCTCGGTCGCTGCGCTTGGGAGTCCATCCATGCACCGAATCCTCGTCTTTGCTCTTGCCGCGGCGCTTGCCGGCACCGCCTCGATGCCGAGCCGCGCCGGGTCCGAAACGGCCCGTCCGCTCGTCGCGGAAGCGCCGGTCGATGCCGAGCAAACCGACCGTTTCATCGTTCGCCTGCGCGATCCGTCCGCCGACCCGCGGCCGCGCCTGGTCGCACTCGGTGGCCGCTTCGGCGAGCGTTTCGAGCATCTGCGGGCGATGTCGGGCAACGCCCACGTCGTCCGGCTCGCGCGCCGCATGGTGCGCGCCGAAGCGCGCGAAACGGCGCGCCGGCTGCGCAGCGATCCGGACCTGCTGTCGATCGAGCCCGACCTGGTGCTGCGGCCGATGGCAGTGCCGAACGACCCGTACTTCGGGCAACAGTGGCATTACCACGAGGCTGCCGGCGGCATCAACCTGCCCGCAGCCTGGGACATCACGACCGGCTCGAACGGCATCACCGTCGCGGTGATCGACACCGGCGTCGTCGCCCATGCCGATCTGGCCGGGCGCCTGGTCGGCGGCTTCGACTTCATCGGCGACACCGCGGTCTCGAACGACGGCGACGGCCGCGACGGCAATGCCGGCGACCCGGGCGATTACGGCTGCAACGGCGAGGCCAGCTCGTGGCACGGCACGCACGTGGCGGGAACCATCGGCGCCGCCAGCAACAACGGCAGCGGCGTCAGCGGCGTCGACTGGAATGCGCGCATCCTGCCGGTCCGCGTGCTCGGGCGTTGCGGGGGCTACACCTCGGACATCATCGACGGCCTTCGTTGGGCTGCCGGCATCGCGGTCCCGGGCGTTCCGGCGAATCCGTTCCCGGCGCGGGTCGCCAACCTCAGCCTGGGCGGCGAGGGCGCCTGCTCGGGGGCTCTGCAGAGCGCGATCAACGACGTCACGGCGCGCGGAACGGTCGTCGTGGTGGCCGCCGGCAACAGCAACGCCGATGCGGCGAACTTCGAGCCGGCCAACTGCAGCGGCGTGATCGCGGTCGGCGCGACGACGCGCAGTGGCGGGCGCGCGGGCTACAGCAACTACGGATCACGCGTCACGGTATCGGCACCCGGGGGCGGTGGTGGCGGCGGCGTGCTGTCGACCTACAACACCGGTCCGACGACGCCGCGTGCCGACGCCTATGCGTATTTCCAAGGCACCAGCATGGCGACGCCGCACGTCAGCGGCGTCGTCTCGCTGATGCTTGCGGTGAACCCCAGCCTGAACCCGGCGCAGGTCGCACAACGCCTGCAACAGACCGCGCGTGCCTTCCCGAACGGCACTGGCGCCGACTGCAACACGGCGCTGTGCGGGGCCGGCATTGTCAACGCCGCGGCGGCGGTCAGTGGACTGGCGTCGTCACCGCCCGTCGAAGGCTGGACCAAGATTGCCGACGAGGGGCAGGCGTTTGCGGTCAATGGCAGCCAGACGGTCCGTTACGGCAGCGGCGCCTATTGGATTACCAAGACTGTCAGCGGCGGCGGAGAGTGCACCAACGGCTGGTTCGGAACCGACCCGATCGTCGGCATCGTCAAGCAGTGCGAAGTCTCAGGCAGCGCGCCGCCGCCGGTCTCCGGCTGGTCGCAGATCGCCAGCGAAGGCCAGAGCTTCAGCGTCAACGGCACGCAGGTCGTCCGCTACGGCAGCGGCTCGGCCTGGATCACGCTCGCGGTCACGAACGGCGGCCTCTGCACGAACG
>JBDSAB010000308.1:0-4102 GCA_039922395.1 Caldimonas sp. | reverse complement strand
CGAGCCGCGTGCCCTTGTGGGCGCAGCGGTTGAACAGCACGCGGATCGCGCCGTCGGGCTGGCGCACCATCACCAGCGGCCGGCCGGCGATCTCGACCGTCAGGTAGTCGCCGGGTTCCGGCACCTGACTCGCGTGGCCGAGGTAGCTCCAGGTCGTCGCGAAGAAGTGCTGCTGCTCGAGCGCGAACAGCTCCTCGCTGAGGTAGAGGTCGCGGTGGACCCGGTCTTCCTCGACGAGCGCGCGGACCGCGCTGCGCAGGTCGGCCGCGCCGCGCAGCATCGGCGCGGCCGGACCGGTCACTGCACCAGCTTCCACTGGCCCTTGTCGAGCCGGACCACGACGCGCGCCCGCTCGTCCGAGCCGTAGCGGTTGTCGGGCTTGAAGTTGTAGACGCCGTGGGTGCCGACCAGCTCCTTCGTCGTGACGATCGCGTCGCGCAGCGCGACCCGGAACTGCGGCGTGCCGGGCTCGTTCTTCGCGGCGAGCGCGCGCTGCGCGGCGTCGACGAAGATCAGCCAGGCGTCGAACGCGTAGGCCGAGAACGCGTCGGTCGGTGCCGTGCCGTTGACCTTCTGGTAGGCCTCGCGGAACGCCATCGAGACCGCGCGGATCGGATTCGACGCCGGCAGCTGCTCGGCGACGATGACCGGACCGGTCGGCGCCAGCAGGCCGTCGACGGCCGGGCCGCCGACGCGCACGAAGTCCGGGTTGATCAGCGCATGGGTGCCGAAGATCGGCCCCTTGTAGCCGCGCTCGGCGAGCGCGAGGTACGGCAGTGCGCCCGGCGTGCCGGAGCCGCCGGTGATCACCGCGTCGGGCCGCGCCGCGACGACCTTCAACGCCTGGCCGGTGACCGACTGATCGGAGCGCGCATAGCGCTCGTTCGTCAGGACCTTGATGCCGGCCGGCTCGGCCGCCTTCATCAGCGAGTCGTAGACGAGGTCGCCCCAGGCGTCGGAGAAGCCGATGTAGCCGACCGTCTTGATGCCGTTCTTCTTCATGTGCTCGACGACGGCCGCGATCATCAGCGGCGCCGGCTGCGGGATCGTGACCATCCAGGCGCCGTCCTCGCCCGGCAGGTTCGCGTTGGCGATCGAGATCA
The DNA here is from genome assembly GCA_039922395.1 of Caldimonas sp. Taxonomy (GTDB): domain Bacteria; phylum Pseudomonadota; class Gammaproteobacteria; order Burkholderiales; family Burkholderiaceae_C; genus Schlegelella_A. Next base: position 2,999 of record JBDSAB010000308.1, on the reverse strand, counting down.
GCGGTGTCCTGGTCTCGCGCGAGACCGCGGCGATCGCCAGCGCGCCGGGCGAGCCGGCGGTGCCGATGATCACGTCGACCTTGTCCTCGTCGATCAGCTTGCGCGCGTTGCGCGCGGCGGTCGACGGGTCGGACGCGTCGTCGAACTGGACCATCGTGATCTTGTGGCCGGCGACTTCGGCCTTGTAGACCAGCGCCGCCTGGATGCCCTTCGCGTACGGGATGCCGAGCGAGGACACCGGGCCGGACAGCGAGGTGATGAAGCCGACCTTCAGGTCGGCGGCCCATGCGCCGGTCGCGCTAGCGAGGGCCAGGCCGGCGGCGAGCGCCGCACGGCCCAGGGGCCGGAACCAGGTCGTCGTCGCCATTTGATATTCACCTCCGTTAGCAAGGTCGTGAATTGTTTAGGGCTAAAGCATATTAGCTGCTCGCCCCCGCAGCCGCAAGACGGCGCGACCGCCGCACCGCTTCAGAGCGTCAGGCTGCCGACACTGGTGCCACCGCAGACATACAGCACCTGTCCGGTGACAAAGCCGTTGGCCGCATCGACGAAGAAGCGCACCGCGCGCGCGACGTCGGCGGCCTCGCCGAGGCGCCGGACCGGCACCGCCGCGGCGAGCGCGCGTTCCTTGTCGCTGCCGGCGGCGACGACCTCGTGGAACATGTCGGTGCGCACCGGACCGGGCGCGACCACGTTGACGGTGATGCCGTCCGGCGCGAGCTCGAGCGCCCAGGTGCGCGCCATGCCGAGCATGCCGGCCTTGGTCGCCGAATAGCTGGTGCGGGTCGCCAGGCCGACCGCGGCGCGCGACGACAGCAGCACGATGCGACCGAAGTGCTGGGCCCGCATCGACGGCAGGCAGGCCTGCAGCAACTGGATCGCGCAGCCGAGGTGCAGCTCGACCAGCGCGTCGAGGTCCTCGAGCTTCGCATCGGCGATCAGCGCCGGCCGGATCACGCCGGCGTTGTGGACCAGCGTGGTCACTTCGAATCGGCGCGCGATGTCGTGGGCCGCGGCGGTGGTTGCGGCACGTTCCATCAGGTCGACCTCGACGCTGTGCAGCTTCGGGTGGTCAAGCGGGCTCTTGCGGCGCGCCAGCGAGATCACCTCGTAGCCGTCCTCGAGCAGGCGCTGGCAGATCGCCAGGCCGATGCCTGCGCTGCCGCCGGTGACGACCGCGATCACTTCAGTTCCTCCACCAGCGCCAGCACGCGCAGCGGGCTGCCGCTGCCCTTCTCGATCTTCAGTGGCGGGCACAGCAGCACGGCGCCGGTCGGCGGCAGCTGGTCGAGGTTGGCGAGGCACTGCAGGCCGTAGCGGCCGGCCCCATGCATGTAGTAGTGGCACGGGTAGGGCGGGCGCAGGTGGAAGCCCTGCCCGGCATCGGTGCCGATCGCCTCGGAGCCGAAGCCGAGCACGTTGCGCTGGTCGACCAGGAAGCGCACCGCCTCGGCACTCGGCCCTGGGGTGTGCTGGCCTTCCTCGTCGAAGTTCTGGTAGGCCTCGGGGTCGCGCCGCTTCGACCAGTCGGTGCGCATCAGCAGCCACGCGCCTTCGGGGATGCGACCGTTCACGGCCTCGAAGCGCTCGATGTCCTCGAGCGTCAGCAGGTAGTCGGGGTCGGCGGTCGCCTGCGCGGAGCAGTCGATCACGCAGGCCGGCGCGACGAAGTGCTGCGGCGGAATCGTGTCGACGCTGTTGTTTGGCAGGTCGCGGCCGGAGATCCAGTGGATCGGCGCGTCGAAGTGGGTGCCTGTGTGCTCGCCGCACGAGAAGTTGTTCCAGTACCAGCCGGGGCCGCGCGCGTCGTAGGCCGACACCTCCTCGATCCGGAACGGCCAGCACTGGCCCATCTCGGGCGGCAGCGCGATCTGCGGGAACTCGGGCGTCAGCGTCTGCGTCAGGTCGACGACGCGGATGCGCCTCGTGGCGAGCGCATCGACGAGCTGGCCGAGGAGGGAGGGCTTGACCGTCGGGGCGGGCTTCGGCTTCTTCGCCGCGACGGGGGTCGAGGTCGAGGTCATGGACGGATCGTCGCATGGCGGCGCCGGCCCGACCATAGACCGCGTTCCGGAGCGGCGGCGGCAGCGCGAACCGGGGCGCCATCGATCGCATTCGCTCGGGTGCCCTGCGCATCCGATCCTTAACCTCAGGTTAATGCGACTTTTACCTCGACGACTTTCGCTCGCGTCCTCGGTGTCTAGAGTCGAACGCATAAGAAGGTTGGAGGAGACAAGAGTCGTGAAGACGTACAGGATCGCCTTGGTCCCCGGCGACGGGATCGGCAAGGAAGTCGTACCCGCCGGTCGCCAAGTCCTCGAGGCATTGGCGTCGAAGAACGCCGGCCTCGCGTTCGAGTTCGAGAGCTTCGACTGGGGCGGCGACTACTACCGCGCGCACGGCGTGATGATGCCGGACGACGGGCTCGGTGCGCTGCGCGACAAGGACGCGATCCTGTTCGGCTCGGCCGGCGATCCGCGCATCCCCGACCACATCACGCTGTGGGGCCTGCGCCTGAAGATCTGCCAAGGCTTCGACCAGTACGCGAACGTGCGGCCGACCCGCATCCTGCCGGGCATCGAGTCGCCGCTGCGGCGCTGCACGCGCGACGACCTGAACTGGATCATCGTGCGCGAGAACTCCGAAGGCGAGTACGCGGGGGTCGGCGGCCGGGTGCACCAGGGCCACCCGATCGAGGCGGCGACCGACGTCACGATGATGACCCGGGTCGGGGTCGAACGGATCATGCGGTTCGCCTTCAGGCTGGCCCAGTCGCGACCGCGCAAGCTGCTGACCGTCATCACCAAGAGCAACGCGCAGCGCCACGCGATGGTGATGTGGGACGAGATCGCGCGCGAGATCTCGCAGGAGTTCGCCGACGTGGTCTGGGACAAGGAGCTCGTCGATGCTGCGACCGCTCGCATGATCAACCGGCCGCAGTCGCTCGACACCATCGTCGCGACCAACCTGCACGCCGACATCCTGAGCGACCTCGCGGC
>JBDSAB010000307.1:0-3493 GCA_039922395.1 Caldimonas sp. | reverse complement strand
AAGATCGGCATCGGGCCGGGGTCGATCTGCACCACACGCATCGTCACCGGCGTCGGTGTGCCGCAGATCTACGCGATCGAGGAAGTCTGCAAGGCGCTGCTGGGCAGCGGCGTGCCGCTGATCGCCGACGGAGGCGTCCGCTTTTCCGGCGATCTGGCCAAGGCCATCGCCGCCGGTGCCGATTCGGTGATGATGGGCGGCGCCTTCGCCGGCACCGAAGAAGCGCCGGGCGAAACCATCCTCTATCAGGGGCGGACCTACAAGAGCTACCGCGGCATGGGGTCCATCGGCGCGATGCAGCAGGGCTCGGCCGACCGCTACTTCCAGGACGAGCAGCCGAGCAACCTGAACAGCACCAAGCTGGTCCCTGAGGGCATCGAGGGGCAGGTGCCGTACAAGGGCTCGGTCGTCGCGATCATCTTCCAGATGAGCGGCGGCCTGCGCGCCTCGATGCACTACTGCGGCTGCGCCAGCATCGAGGACATGCACAACCGGGCCGAGTTCGTCGAGATCAGCTCCGCGGGCATGCGTGAGAGCCATGTCCACGACGTGCAGATCACCAAGGAAGCTCCGAACTACCGCGCCGATGGCTGAAGCGCCGCCGCTCGGCCCGGCGCACCGCGACCGCCAGGCCGCGATGCCGTTCATCCTGCTGACGGTGCTGATCGACATGGTGTCGATCGGGCTGATCATTCCCGTGCTGCCGCTGCTGGTCGGCACCTTCACCGGATCGACGTCCGACCAGACATTCTGGTTCGGCGCCGTCACGTTCGCGTTCAGCATCGCCAACTTCGTGACCTCGCCGCTGCTCGGTGCGCTGTCTGATCGGCACGGCCGGCGGCCGGTGCTGCTGCTCGGCTTCTGCGCCTTGGCGCTGAGCTTCTTCGTGACCGCACTCGCGACCGCGCTCTGGATGCTGATCGTCGTCCGGCTGTTCAGCGGCGCGATGCAGTCGAACGCATCGGTCGCGAACGCCTACGTCGCCGACATCACGCCCCCCGAGGATCGGGCCAAGCGCTTCGGCCTGCTCGGCGCGATGTTCGGGCTCGGCTTCATCCTCGGACCCGTGCTGGGCGGGCTGCTCGGTGCGATCGATCTGCACCTGCCGTTCTTCGTTGCCGGCGCGCTCGCACTGTGCAACCTCCTCTACGGCTGGTTCGTGCTGCCCGAATCGCTGCCGCCGGAAAAGCGCCGGCCCTTCGATTGGCGAACGGCCAATCCGGTGACATCGTTGCGCGCGCTCTCGCAGACGAAGGGCGTCGGCCTCCTCGTTGCCGTGATCGCGTGCAGCGGGCTGGCCCAGTTCGTCCTTTATACGACTTGGGTGCTGTACACGACGTTCAAGTTCGGCTGGGGCCCGCTGCAGAACGGCTGGTCGCTGTTCGCGGTCGGCATCGCATCGGCCGTGACGCAGGGTCTGCTGCTCGGCCGCCTGCTGAAGCGCTTTTCGCCGCAGCGGCTGGCGTTCTGGGGTCTGGTGTCGTCGACGATCGCGTACCTGCTCTACGGCCTCGCAAGCGAGGGCTGGATGATGTTCGTGGTGATCTTCGCAAATGTGCTCGGTTTTACCGTCACCGCTTCGATCCAGAGCATCATCTCGCGCGCCGCCGATGCGAGTGCGCAGGGCCAGACCATGGGCGCTGTGAGCGGCCTGAACAGCTTGATGGCGGTTGTCGCGCCGGTGGTCGGCGCACCGCTGCTCGGCGTCGTCTCGCACCTGCCGAAGGGCGACTGGCGCATCGGTGCGCCGTTCTACTTCTGCGCCGCACTCCAACTCGGCGCGCTGGTGCTGGCCGGGCTGCACTTTCGCGGCCAGCGGCGCCACCGTGTCGCCGCCGCGTCCCTGTCCGCCGGCCCCTTCACCTGACCGCCATGCACGACAAGATCCTGATCCTCGACTTCGGCTCCCAGGTCACGCAGCTGATCGCCCGCCGCATCCGCGAAGCGCACGTCTTCTGCGAGATCCATCCGAACGACGTCGGCGACGACTTCATCCGCGCGTTCGGGCCGAAGGCGATCATCCTGTCGGGCAGCCACGCGTCGACCTACCAAGACCAGGACCTGCGGGCCCCGGAGGCGGTCTGGCAGCTCGGCGTGCCGGTGCTCGGCATCTGCTATGGCATGTTCACGATGGCGGTGCAGCTCGGCGGCGAAGTCGAGGCAAGCAGTCATCGCGAGTTCGGTTATGCCGAAGTGCGGGCGCGCGGCCACACGCGCTTGCTGCAGGGCATCGAGGATTTCTCGACGGCCGAAGGCCACGGCATGCTGAAGGTGTGGATGAGCCACGGTGACAAGGTCACCGCGTTGCCGCCCGGCTTCAAGCTGATGGCCTCGACGCCGAGCTGCCCCGTCGCCGGCATGGCCGACGAGGAGCGCGCCTACTACGCGGTCCAATTCCATCCGGAGGTCACGCATACCCAGAAGGGGCGGGACATCCTGAACCGTTTCGTCCTCGACATCGCCGGCGCGAAGCCCGACTGGGTGATGGGCAATTACGTCGAGGAAGCGGTCGCGCGCATCCGCGAGCAGGTCGGTGCCGACGAGGTCATCCTCGGCCTGTCGGGCGGCGTCGATTCGAGCGTCGCGGCCGCATTGATCCATCGCGCAATCGGCGACCAGCTGACCTGCGTTTTCGTCGACCACGGCCTGCTGAGGCTCGACGAAGGCCGGATGGTGATGGAGATGTTCGCCGGTCGGCTGCATGCGCGCGTGATCGGTGTCGATGCGAGCGAGCAGTTCCTCGGCAAGCTGGCCGGTGTCGCCGATCCCGAAGCGAAGCGCAAGATCATCGGCCGCGAGTTCGTCGAGGTGTTCCAGGCCGAGGCGGCGAAGCGGCGCGGCGCGAAGTGGCTGGCGCAGGGGACCATCTACCCGGACGTGATCGAGAGCGGCGGCGCGAAGACGAAGAAGGCCACCACGATCAAGAGCCACCACAACGTCGGCGGCCTGCCCGAGACGCTCGGCCTGAAGCTGCTCGAGCCGCTCCGCGAGCTGTTCAAGGACGAGGTGCGCGAGCTCGGCGTCGCGCTCGGCCTGCCGCTCGACATGGTGTACCGCCACCCGTTCCCGGGCCCGGGGCTCGGGGTGCGCATCCTCGGTGCGGTGACCCGCGAACACGCCGACCTGCTGCGCCGGGCCGATGCGATCTTCATCGAGGAGCTGCGCGGCACGCTCGACGGGCCGAGCGGCAAGAGCTGGTACGACTTGACGAGCCAGGCATTCGCGGTGTTCCTGCCGGTCCGCAGCGTCGGCGTGATGGGCGACGGCCGCACTTATGAGCACGTTGTCGCACTGCGCGCGGTGCAGACCAGCGACTTCATGACCGCCGACTGGGCCGAACTGCCGTACAGTCTTTTGAAGCGGGTATCGAGCCGGATCATCAACGAGGTTCGCGGCATCAATCGCGTGACCTACGACGTGTCGTCGAAGCCGCCGGCGACGATCGAATGGGAGTGAAGGGATGAGGCTGATCTTCGGTGTGCTCTCGCTGCTG
>JBDSAB010000306.1:0-12419 GCA_039922395.1 Caldimonas sp. | reverse complement strand
GTTCTCGACGACCGAGCTGATGGCACGGATCCGCGCGGTGCTGCGCAGGAAGTCGCCGGAGGCGCTCGACGACCCGGTCGAGGTGGGGCCGCTCCGGCTCGACCCTGCGACGCATCGCGTCACCGGGAACGGGCAGGAGGTGAAGATGGGGGCGACGGAGTTCAAGCTGCTCCACTTCCTGCTGAGCCATCCGGAGCGCGTGCACAGCCGGACCCAGCTGCTCGACAAGGTCTGGGGCGACCACGTCTTCATCGAGGAACGAACCATCGATGTGCATGTCAAGCGGCTGCGCGAGGCGCTGACGCCGGTCCGATGTGCGCACCTCATCGAGACGGTCAGGGGGGCAGGGTATCGGTTGACGTCGTCGGCGAAGGCCGTTTCGGAATGATCGTCTTGCAGGCGTCCGATTCCGCATGAGCTGGTTCATCCTCAGGTTGGTTCTGAGCCTAGCGGCGATGGCGCTCGGCGGCCTGGCCGGCCTGCTGCTCGGGCGCGGCGAGGCGGCGGTGCCCGGGATCTTCGTCGGGGGCTCGGTCGCCGTGGCGGCGATCGCGGTCTTCGACCGGCTGCGAGGTTATCGGCTGCTCAACTGGCTGCGGAGTGGCCAGGAAGGGTCCGCGCCGCGCGACGCCGGTTTCTGGGGCGAGCTCGGCTATCGCATCGAGCGTGCCTTGCGGACCTCGGAGCAGGACGTTCGAATCGAGCGCCTCCGCCTGTCGCAGTTCTTTTCGGCGATGGAAGCCTCGCCGAATGGCGTCTTGCTGCTCGACGCGAGGGGACAGATCGAGTGGCTCAATTCGCGCGCGGCCGACCACTTCGCGCTCGATCCGCAGCGCGACCGGCAGCAGCGCATCACCAACCTCGTCCGCGCGCCGGCGTTCGTCGACTACCTCCAAGCTGGCGAATACGATGCGCCGATCACATTCCAGGCGCCCCGCGGCCGTGCCACGCTTTCGGTGCTGGTCCGCACCTACGGCGAGGGGATGAAGCTGGTGCTGTCGCAGGACATGACCGAGGAAGAGCGCACCGAGCGCATGCGGCGCGACTTCGTCGCCAACGTCTCGCACGAGATCCGCACGCCGCTGACCGTGCTGTCGGGTTTTCTCGAGACGCTGACAAATCTGCCGCTGAGCGAGGTCGAGCGCAAGCGCGTGCTCGCGATGATGGCGCAGCAGACGTCGCGCATGGGCACGCTCGTCGGCGATCTGCTGACGCTGGCCCAGCTCGAAGGCAACCCCCGACCGGCCGCCGACCGCTGGGTCGACCTGGCGGCACTGCTTGCGATGGTCGAGACCGATGCGCGCGCCTTGTCGGCAGGTCGTCACAGCTTGAACTTTGCGATTGCCGCCGGTGCCGAGATTGCCGGCGAGCAGCCCGAGCTCTTCAGCGCCATCACCAACGTGGTCAACAACGCGATCCGATACACGCCGGAAGGCGGCAGGATCGATGTCGCATGGCGAGTTCTCGGCGACGGGGCCGGTGAGCTGGCGGTGACGGACACCGGCCTCGGCATCGAGCGCGCGCACTGGCCACGGCTGACTGAACGCTTCTACCGCGTCGATGGCAGTCGCTCACGCGAGACCGGCGGTACCGGCCTCGGCCTGTCGATCGTCAAGCACGTCGTCCAGCGCCATGGCGGCGAACTGATCGTCGAAAGCGAAGTCGGCAAGGGCTCGGTCTTTCGGCTGCACTTTCCAGCCGCCCGAGTCCGCACCGAAGGTCCGATGGCCAGTCGGACGACAGGGGTGCAGACGCAGGAATCGGCGACTCCCTGAAAGCGCGACTCAGCCGGGCGACTCGGCCCGGCGATAGACGGCAGTCACTTCCTCGTCGTTGGTATTGCGCCGCTCACGCGCGACGAACTGCCAGCCCGGGACCGCAGGCGCAGGGGCCTGCCGGGTTTCCATCAACAGCAGAAACGGACAGCTCGATCGGGCCGCGGGCGTCTTCGCATCGACGCGGTAGCCGCCGAGGTACTCGAGAGCCACCACCTGGGCGCGCGACATGCCGGGTGCAGCGATGCAGGCGTCGCGCGGTACCTGGTTCGCGATGCGGGTGACGAGCGAACGGTAGCTGCGGGCGTGGTCGAGCGGGGGCAACAACAGCGTCATGACGAGCAGCCAGCACAGGCTGACGCCGCTCGCCGGAAGGACCATGCTCTTCCAGAGCGGGTGCCGGCTGCGCCGTGTGCGCCAGTGGACGAGCCAGATCCAGGCTGCGCTGCCGGCGATGGCGAGGACCAGTGCAATGGGCGAGAAACTCGGCGCATAGCCGGGCGCGAGGCGGGCGATGTTGGCAGCGGGCTTGGCCGGAATGCCGGTCTGCATCGACACGTAGATGACCCAGCCCGTCAACGCCGCGATCGAGAAAAAGAACACCGAGAACCAGTCGATCGCGGCCGCGGTGCTTCGCTGCAAGGTAGGTAGCGCGAAGGACGCCAGCACGGCAAGTGCAGGCAGGCCGAGCATCAGCGCGCGGTCTGAGCCGCCCATCGAGATGCACGCCCCCAGAGCGACGGCAACGCAGGCCAGTGGATAGACGATGTGCCGGCTCAGCAGACGGAGGCGCCAGCGCCAAAGTGTCCACAGCGCGAGCGGCCAGGCCGGCCAGGTGAACCAGACCAGCTGGCGCAGCAGGTTGCCGACTTGATTGACGGATTCGTAGCGCCCGAGCCGCCAGGCCCATGCCCCGAGAGCGCCCGCCACGAGAGCCGCAGCGGCGGCGCTGAGCCACACCCAAGTGGTCGTCCGCCTTACCTCGGCATCGGGCGACAGGCGGCAGATGATCGCGGCGACGACGCCGAGGACGATGGCGATGCTGGGCGCGCCACTGGCCGCCAGCGCAGGCAGAGCAAGAAGCACCGCCAGGCGGGCCTGGCGCACCCGGAACGGCATCGCGGCGAGCGCATAGAGGAAGAGCGCGACCGCCACGAGCTGAACCAGCTCGGGCGTCGTCTCGTGGCCGAGCTGCAGCAGGCCGAGCGACGCGATCAGCGCGAGCAGCGCTCCATCGGCGATCGCGCGCGCGTAGTCGATCGGCGTGGCTTCGCCTCCGAACGCAAGGGGCAGGGGCTGCGCGGCTTCGTCCCGCGCGAGGTAGTAGGTCGCGTACCAGACCAGCACCAGGACGAGCACCAGCAGCAGCGCGAATGGAATTCGGGCTGCAAGTGCGGGGTCGATCCAAGGTCCGAGCAAGCGGATGAACGCAGCGCCGATCCAGTACGGCAGCAGGGCGCTGTCGGCGGGCAGGCCGCCGACCGTCGGCTCGAGCCACGACGTCCGGCCTTGCGCGATGTTGAGCATGTAGCCGAACGCGGTGATGTCGGCGCTCTTCCAGGGGTCGCGGCCGAACAGGCCCGGCAGGACATACGCCGCGCAGAAGAGAAGCAGCGCGAAGCGCGGCAGGCGTTGCGCCGCGCGGTGGGTGACGAGAGCGGGATTCGGCGAATTCAAGTCGGTCGTTTCAATTCGCGCCAATGATGCAGCAATGCCGCAGGCTGCTGCAGGCATGAAAAAGGCAGCCGAAGCTGCCTGGTTCTGTTCGGAGGGTCTCGCTACTTCTTCGCGCCGAGGTGGGCGAACTTGTTGCGGAACTTCTCGACCCGACCACCGAGCGAATCGACGCTCTTCTGCGTGCCGGTGTAGAACGGATGCGATTCGCTGGTCGTCTCGACCTTGAACAGTGGAAGCTCGCGCCCGTCGTCCATCTTGATGGTCTCGCGCGTCTGCGCGCAAGACCGCGTGACGAACTTGAATCCGTTCGACAGATCCTGGAAGCAGACTTCGCGGTAGGCGGGGTGAATGCCTTCTTTCATGGGTTGTCCTTTGCGCTGGTTGTTGGGGAGCCTCGCCGGGAACAGCCCGACGCACTTTCCGATCGCGGAACCAAGAATTATAGCTTTTCCGAGCGCCCGGCAGCTCGCCGAATCAGCGCGCGCTGATGACGTGAGATCAGCCGCCGCGCCGCATCATGTCGAAGAAGTCGAGGTTGTTCTTTGTCGACTTCATCTTGTCGAGGATGAATTCCATCGCTTCGATCTCGTCCATCGAATACAGGAGCTTGCGGAGAATCCAGGTCTTCTGCAGGATTTCGGGCTTCAGCAGCAGCTCTTCGCGCCGGGTCCCGGACTTGTTGAGCAGGATCGACGGGTAGACGCGCTTCTCGGACATTCGGCGGTCGAGGTGGATCTCGCAGTTGCCGGTGCCCTTGAACTCCTCGTAGATCACTTCGTCCATCCGGCTGCCGGTTTCCACCAGCGCGGTGCCGATGATCGTCAGCGACCCGCCTTCCTCGATGTTGCGCGCGGCGCCGAAGAAGCGCTTCGGGCGTTGGAGGGCATTCGCATCGACGCCGCCGGTCAGCACCTTGCCGGACGACGGCAGCACGTTGTTGTAGGCGCGGGCGAGGCGGGTGATCGAGTCGAGCAGGATCACGACATCCTTCTTCAGCTCGACCAGTCGCTTGGCGCGCTCGATCACCATCTCGGCGACCTGCACGTGGCGGGCGGCCGGTTCGTCGAACGTCGAGCTGATGACTTCGCCGCGCACTGTGCGCTGCATCTCGGTCACTTCCTCGGGACGCTCGTCGACGAGCAGCACGATCAGGTAGATGTCAGGGTAGTTGGCGATCAGCGCATGCGCAATGTTCTGCATCATCACCGTCTTGCCGCTCTTCGGCGCCGAGACGAGGAGGGCGCGCTGGCCCTTGCCGAGCGGGGCGATCAGATCGACGATGCGGCTCGTGATGTTCTCGTCCGACTTGATGTCGCGCTCGAGCTTGAACTGCTCCTTGGGGAAGAGCGGCGTCAAGTTCTCGAACATGATCTTGTGCTTGCTCTCCTCCGGCGTCAGGCCGTTGACGCGATCGACCTTGACCAGCGCGAAGTAGCGCTCGCCGTCCTTCGGGACCCGGACTTCGCCTTCCACCGCGTCGCCGGTGTGCAGGTTGAAGCGGCGGATCTGGCTCGGGCTCAGATAAATGTCATCGGTCGACGCCATGTAGCTGGCGTCCGGCGAACGCAGGAATCCGAAGCCGTCGGGCAGGACTTCGAGCACACCGTCGCCGAAGACCTGCTCGCCGGCCTTGGCGCGCTTCTTCATGATCGCGAACATCAGCTCCTGCTTGCGCATGCGAGGCACGTTCTCGATCTCGAGCGCTTCGCCCATCTTGATGAGCTCGGAGACGTGGATCAGTTTGAGTTCGGAGAGATGCATCGCAGGGACACGCTGGTGTGGGAAGGGGCCGCACACGCCGATCGAGGTCGTCGACCGCGGTGCTGTGGTGGCGCCGGCAGCCGTCGGAACGGGCCGCGGCGCACGCACGCGTGGGATCAGAAACGAGAGAACGCTGAGAGGGGAGCCGAACGGCGTGCCGTCAGAAGACTTCGAGGCGCCAGGTCGGCGGTTCGATCGGCCTCAGGGCACGCGGGCCAGTGGGCTTGCTTCAGGAGCTTTCGCCCCAGAGGCGTCGGCTCCTGCCGCGTTTCAGCCGATTATAGATGACTGTCGATGAACGCCGTCAACTGGGCTTTCGACAACGCGCCGACCTTGGTCGCGGCGAGCTGGCCGCCCTTGAAGAGCATGAGCGTCGGGATGCCACGGATGCCGAACTTGGCCGGCACATCGCGGTTCTCGTCGACGTTCATCTTCGCGATCTTCAGGCGGCCGTCGTAGTCCTTCGAGACCTCGTCGAGGATCGGGGCGATCATCTTGCACGGCCCGCACCACTCGGCCCAGTAGTCGACGAGGACCGGCTTGTCCGCCTGCAGCACGTCGTTGTCGAAGGCCGCATCGGATGTATGTTGGATCAGATCGCTGCTCATGGTGTCGTCCCGGAAGGCCTTGCGAGGGCACAATGATTCTGACACATCCGCATGCCGCTCGTTCCCTCGCGCGGCCCCACGCGGACGCCTTCTCCGCTATGGCTGCGATAGCTTCCACCCCCCTTGATTTGCCGGCTGACGCGCTCTGGACCGGCTTCGTCGACCTTGCCGTCGAGTGGTCGCGATCGACCCCGGTCGAGCTGCGCGATGCCATCGTCCTGGTCCCGTTCGCGCAGCACCTGAGTCACGCGAGACGCGCCTGGGCGCGCCAAGCGAGCTGGCTGCCGCGCATCGAAACGACGCACACGCTGGCGCGGAGCCTGCGTGCACCGGAGTTGCCGACGGGCTCGCAGCTGCGCTTCGACATCGCCCTCGATCGGCTCGCGGCACGCCGGCTGTTGCGAGCGCAAAGCTGGGCTGCCGCGTGGGCCCGGCAGGATGCTCGTGCGTTCGACGAAGCCGTTGCCTCGCTGGTCGCCACTGCACATGCCATCGCGCGCGCGGCTGCAGCAGTCCCGCCTGCCGAACGTGCAGACCACTGGTGCCGGAGTCGCGCGCATCTCGCGCGACAGGGCGGGCCGGGCACGACCGAACGGACGTTGGCCCAGATCGCGCTGGAGTGGGCTGCCGCAGCGACCACGCCGCAGACCGACGCGTTGTTCGACTTGCACCCGTCGGCCTGGATCACGCTGCAAGCTGGCGGACCCGATCCGCTGACATCGAGCGTGCTGGCGATGGCGGACGAAGACTGTCCGTGCCTGGTCGTCGACAGTGACGCGAACCTTGGCGAACCGTTCGCGCAGGCGCGCGGTGGCGACGCGATCCAGGTCGCCGTCTGTCGCGACTTCGAGCACGAGGCGCAGCGAACCGCGGCGCAGGTTCTCGCCGATCTCTCGAGTGGCTTGCAGCCGGTCGCTTTGATCGCGCAGGATCGACTGTTGACGCGCCGCGTGCGGGCCCTGCTCGAGCGGCAGCACGTGCCGATGCTGGACGAGACGGGCTGGAAGCTGTCGACCACGCGCGCCGGCGCTCGTGTCGCCGCGCTGGTGCGTGCCGCGCAACGGGAGGCCGGCAGCGACGACTGGCTCGATTGGTTGAAGGGTTGCGACTGGCCCGGAAGCGGCGAGCACCGGCGTGCGGTCCGAGCGCTCGAAGCCGCGCTGCGCCGCTTCGGCTGGACCTCGCTCGCCGCGGTCGATGCGCACAAACTGGAACCGCGCGCCGCGGGTCTTTGGCATGCCGCCACCGAGCTGATCGAGCGGTTGCGCGAGCCGCGCCGTCGTGCTCATTCAGCATGGCTGGAGGCGTTGGCGCGAGCGCTCGAGGACTCGGGCGGGATCGGTCTTCTGCGCAGCGACGACGCGGGCCGTCAGGTTCTTTCGGCGCTTGGCTTGAGCCGTGCCGTCGAGGTCGATGCAACTCCCGACCCGGAGCCGATGACACTCGACGAGTTCGCCGGCTGGGTCGACAGTGCCCTCGAGGAGGGCACGTTCGTTCCCGACTCGCCGCCCGATGCGGCGGTTGTCGTCACGCCGCTCGAGCGTGCGATGTTGCGGCCGTTCGCCGCCATCGTCTTGCCCTCGGCCGACGAGAAGCGACTCGGTGCGAATGTGCCGGCGCCATCACCGCTCGGTGACGCGGTAGCACAGGCTTTGGGTATCCCGACGCGCTCCGAGCGGCGCGATGCCGAGACGCTGGCGTTCGCGCAACTCCTGCGCTGCCCGAAGCTGTCGCTGCTGCGTCGCGTCGACGATGACGGCGAGGCGCTGGCGCCGAGTTCGCTGCTCGAACGGCTCGATCTGGCATTGAGGCAGCGAACGGGAACGGGCCTGGCGATCGCGGCTGATGAGCGACCGAGCGTCGCCCTCGAGCGCGCTCCGGTGCAGCCGCCGCTGCCGATCGCACCATCGCTGTTGCCTGACAGGCTGAGCGCCAGCGCCTGCGAGGCATTGCGCGTCTGTCCGTACCGGTTCTACGCGTTGCGCATGCTCGGCTTGCGCGATGCCGAGGAGCTCGACGACGAAGTCGAGAAGCGCGACTTCGGCACCTGGCTGCACGAAGTCCTGCAGCGCTTCCAGGCGACCCGGCACGCGCCGGACACGGCCGCCGCGGAAGAGGCGCGACTGCTGGCCATTGCGCAGCAGGTTCAGCAGGAGCGCCATCTCGAGGCCGCTGCCTTCCTGCCGTTCGCCGCCACGTTCTCGCGCGTGGCGCCGCGCTATATCGAATGGCTGCACCGGCGCGACGCCAGCGGTGCCCGCTGGCAGGGCAGCGAGGTCGATCTGCGCGCGCATCCGCCGGAATGGAACGGCATCGAGATGCACGGCATCATCGACCGCATCGACCGTGTGATTCGACCGGACGGGCCAGCGCCCGAGTTGATCGACTACAAGACCGGCAGCGCCGAACGGCTGCGCACCCTCGTCAAACGGCCGCAGGAGGACACGCAGTTGGCGTTCTACGCCGCATTGCTCGCCGGGCAGGGTGATGCCGATTTCGCGCCGTCGGCGATGTACCTGCCGTTGGACGAGCGCGAGACGATCAAGCCCGTCGAGCATCCGGATGTGGCGCGCACCGCCGAACAACTCGTGCAGGGCATCGGCGTCGAGCTGCGACGGATTGCCGCCGGCGCTCCATTGCCGGCGTTGGGTGAAGGCCAGGCGTGCGTCTATTGCGAGGCGCGGGGCCTGTGCCGGCGCGACCACTGGCCGGCGACGAAGGCGGCCTGATGAACGTCGAGTCGGGCGGAAGGCCTGCGTATCGAATTGACGGACAGCTCGCATCGCGGGAAGCGTTCTATGCGGCGGCGTGCGATCCGCGTCGCAGTGTCACGGTCGAGGCCTGCGCCGGTGCCGGCAAGACATGGATGCTGGTGTCGCGGATCCTGCGCGCCTTGCTCGATGGCTGCGAGCCCCAGGAGATCCTGGCGATCACGTTCACCCGCAAGGCCGCAGGCGAGATGCGGGTGCGGTTGTACGAGTGGCTGTCGGCGTTCGCGGCACCGCGCAGCAACGACGCCGAGCGCGAGATCGAACTGCGCGCGCGCGGACTCGGCGAGGCGGATGCTCGCGCGCTGGCGCCGGCATTGGGACGCCTGTACGAAAAGGTGCTCGAGTCCGGACGCCGGGTCGAGATCCGCACCTTTCATGCTTGGTTCGCCCAGTTGCTGCGCGCCGCGCCGCTCGAGTTGCTGGCTCCGCTCGGCCTGCACGCCGACATGGAGGTGCTCGACGACCTGGCGGAGCACCGCGAACGCATTCAGCGTCGCTTCCATGCGGCCGTGCTCGCGGATGAGGGCCTGACCGCGGACTACCACGCGCTCGTCCGCGATCGCGGCCGTTCGCAAGTGCGCAAGTGGTTCGATGCGGCTTGGGACAAGCGCGTCGAGATCGAGATGGCCGATGCGGCCGGCACGCTCGAGCGCAGCGTCCCATCGGCCGCAGCGCTCTGGCCCGAGCATCCGCATCGGTCGCACCCGGTCGAGCGCCTGCGGGCGAGCGCCGCAACCCGGCTGTTGCGCGATGCCGTCGTGGCGATGGCGCGCGAAGGCGGAATCTGTCGTCGCCAGGGAGGGTTGTTGGAGCGCGCGCTCGAGATCGAAGACGACTTGCAACATTTCGAGCAGGCTCATGCGGCGCTGTTCACCCTGAAAGGCGAACCGCGCAAGGGCCTCGAGGGCGCCGACATCGGGGAACTGCTGGGGTTTCTGGCCGAACTTCGACGAGCCTGCAACCAGCAGAGCGCGCACGAAGAGCATGGCCGCATGCTTCGGCTCACGCGCGTGCTGCTGCGAGAGGGCGCCGCCTACAAGCGCCTGCGCGGCCTTGCGGACATGGCCGACCTGGAGCGCTGTGCACTGGCACTGTTGCGCGACGCGACGTTGTCGGGCTGGGTGCAGGAGCGGCTCGACCAGCGGACTCGTCATGTCCTGATCGACGAGTTCCAGGACACCAGTCCGATGCAGTGGCACGCCCTTCATTCGTGGCTGTCTGCGTATGCCGGGGCGGGCGGCGGTGCGAGCGGACAACGTCCGCCGAGCGTCTTCATCGTCGGCGATCCGAAGCAGAGCATTTACCGTTTCCGGCGCGCCGAACCCCGCGTCTTCGGTGCAGCGCGAGACTTCGTCCGCGAGGGTCTCGACGGTCATGCGCTGGAGTGCGACCACACGCGCCGCAATGCGCCCGAGGTGCTCGACACGATCAATGCAGTCTTCGAAGGTGCCGCATCGAACCGCGAATTCACCGGATTCCGCCGTCACACGACGGAGATCCCGGCGACGCCAAACGCCGGCGTTTCGACACTGCCTCGCGTGTCGCGCCCGGAAGCGCTGGCCGCACTGGATGACGCGTCGGATCGATCGGTCTGGCGTGACAGCTTGACGCAAGCGCGCATCGAGCCTGAAGAGAAGGTGCGCGAACCGGAAGCGAGGCAGGTCGCCGCCGCGGTTGCAGATCTGCTGTTGCATACGGATTACAAGCCCGGCGAGATCCACATCCTCTGTCGCAAGCGCGAGTCGCTGCGGCTCGTCGCGGACGAACTTGCCGCGCTTCACGTGCCGTTTGCCGCGGCCGAGGACTACCCGCTGCTCGATGCAGTCGAGGCGCGCGATCTGGTCGCGGTGCTCGACGTGCTCGCGTCGCCGCAGCACACGCTGGCGCTGGCTCAGGCCTTGCGCTCGCCGTTGTTTGGCGCTAGCGACGCCGATCTGGTGAGGCTGGCCACGGCATCGGCGCCGGGGACGAACTGGTGGCGGGTGCTGATGCAGGGCGCACTCGACAGCCCACCGCTGCAGCGTGCGGCCGATCTGCTCCGCCGCTGGCGCAGCGCGGCGCAGACCTTGCCGCCGCATGACCTGCTCGATCGCATCGTTGCCGAGGGCGAGGTGCGCAAGCGCGTTGCCGCCGCAGTGCCGCCCGAGCGTTGCCAGGCTGCGCTCGGTGCGATCGACGCGCTGCTCGGCGTGGCCCTGACGCTCGATGGCGCCCGCTATGCGACGCCGTACAACTTCGTGCGTGCGCTGCGGCGGCGTGCGGTGCGGGTCGCGGCACCGGCGCAGCGCGACGCGGTGCAGCTGCTCACCGTCCACGGGGCGAAGGGGCTGGAGGCCCGCGCGGTGTTCCTGATGGATGCCGATCCCGAGCCACTGAACGCCGCCTCGGCGACGCTGCTGATCGACTGGCCCGTCGACATGCTGCATCCGCGCTGCTGTGCCTTCGCGTATTCGGAGACCTACTGTGCGCCGTCGCTCGAGCCGATCCGCGATCTCGAGTTGAGGGCACGACAGCGCGAGGAGCTGAACGGCCTCTACGTCGCGATGACGCGGGCTCGCGAGCAACTGATCGTCAGTGCAACCGAGCCGTATCGCGTGCCGGACGAACCGTCGTGGTGGGCGCGCATCGTGGATCGGGTGCCGTCGCGGCCGGCTTCCTCCGTGGCGGCCTTGCGCGTGGACGCGGGCGAACGCACGATCCATGAGCGCATCTTGCCGCGCTGGGTTGCGCCTCAAGGTGCCGCTGCGACGGGGGCGCTTGGGTTGGTTGCCGATGAGAACGACGACGTGCGTCGCCTTGGCCGGGCGGTCCATCGGGTTCTCGAATGGGCGGCAGCTCGTCGCGACGCGGCGCTCGACATCCATCCGTTGGCCGCGGGCGCCGCGCTCGAGTTCGACGTTCCGGTGGCAGCAGTTGCGCGCCTCGCCGGCCGCATTTGGCACAGCCCGGCTTGCGTGCGCTTCTTCCAGGGTGCGGCCTTGTGCTGGGCCGGCAACGAGGTCCCCGTCGTCGAGTCAGGCGAGGTCCTGCGCATCGACAGGCTGGTCGCACTCGAGGAGGCCGGCGCGGATCGGGCCTGGTGGGTGCTCGACTACAAGCTCAGCCACGCTCCGGCCGAACTCGTCGCTTACCGCGAGCAGATGGCCAGGTACGTCCGCGCGGTCCAGGCGCTGCAGCCGGACGACAGGGTTCGTGCTGCATTCATCACGGGCGCCGGGGATGTCGTCGAGCTTTAGGCACGCACCCGCCCGCACCGCGAACAGCGGCGCGATTCGGGCGCATTTCGACCCACCGCGGGCCGCTGCGGCGGCGTCCAATCAGCGGCAAGACCGCCACTGCGACCCGATGGCCTTGAACGCACCTTCCGAATCCTCTCCCACACCGACCTGGGCGTCGGGTCGGTTCGAGGTGCGCCGGCTGCTCGGCAAGACCGCAGGGACGATGCTGTGGCTGGTCCACGATCGCCGGACCGACGTCGAGCTGATGCTGACGATGCCGCGGCGGGCGCCGGCCAGCTCAGCGATGCTCACCGAGTGGCTCGATCGGGCTCGCCGGATCGCACGCCTCGAGCATTCGAACCTCGTGCCAATTCTCGAGATCGGAGTGCACGAGCAATGGCCGTTCATGGCCGTCGAGCGCGCCTTCGGCGTGACCCTGAACGAACGGATCGCCGTGCAACCGGTGCGGACGCCGACCGAGGCCGCCGCCTGGCTGGTCGACGGCCTGCGCGGACTGGCGTTCGCGCACGACTCCGGTATCGCGCATGGCGACGTCCAACTCCAGCATTTCGTGATCAACCCGCGCGGCCAAGTCCGCCTGATGGCGTT
>JBDSAB010000305.1:0-2561 GCA_039922395.1 Caldimonas sp. | reverse complement strand
GTGACTTCGTCTTTCAGCACATGCAGCACGTCGAGGCCGCTGCGGCCAGGCAGGTTGATGTCGAGCACGAGCACGTCGGCGGTGGTGTCGCGCATCAGCGTGCGCAACTCGCCGTAGTCGCCCGCCTCACCGACGACCTCGATGTCGGGCGCGTCGGAGAGCGTGTCGCGTATGCCGCGGCGGATCAGCGCGTGGTCGTCACACAGAAGTACCTTGATCATGGGTGCGTGCGTCCTGCGGTCAGAGCCCGCCCCACTGGCTGGGGTCGTCGGCATCGTCGTGCGGCGCTGAAGCGGGTATATCAGCGATGCCCAGCGGATTCAAGGGCACCGACAGGATCATCGTCGTGCCGCTGCTGTCGCTGCTGAGCTCGACCCAGCCGCCGACGGTGCCGGCGCGCTCGTGCAGGCCGCGGATGCCGAACGAGCGCGCCTTCGCGAGATCGTCGTTGTTCAGGCCGCGGCCGTTGTCGCTGATCTCGAGCGACAACACGCCGCCGGCGAGCGACAGATCGACCTGCACGCGCGTGGCGTGCGCGTGCTTGGTGATGTTGGTCAGCGCCTCCTGCGCCGCCCGGTACGCGACCAGCGGCACACCGGCCGGCAGGTCGGGCACGCCGGGCGGCAGCCGGATCTCGCACTCGACGCCGGTGCGCCGCTCGAAGCGCTGCGCGATCCACTGCAGCGCCGGCAGCAGGCCCTGCTCGAGGATGGCAGGCCGCAGGTTGTGCATGATGCGCTGGCTCGCCTCGACTGCGTGCGACAGCGTCTCGATCGCCGAGCTGACCCGTGACTT
The DNA here is from genome assembly GCA_039922395.1 of Caldimonas sp. Taxonomy (GTDB): domain Bacteria; phylum Pseudomonadota; class Gammaproteobacteria; order Burkholderiales; family Burkholderiaceae_C; genus Schlegelella_A. Next base: position 1,766 of record JBDSAB010000305.1, on the reverse strand, counting down.
GACCTCGGGCGTGTTCGAGTGGCGCGCGATCCAGGCGAGGTCGAACTTCAGTGCGGTCAGCGAGCCACCGACATCGTCGTGGATCTCGCGCGCGATCGCCGCGCGCTCGTGCTCGACGCTGGTCTGCAAATGCTGCGCGAGCTCGCTGAGGCGCTCCTTCGATTCGAGCAGCTCGCGGTCGGCCCGCTCGCGCGCACGCCGCGTCTCGGCTGCATCGACCGCGTGCAGCAGCGCCGGCACGAGGCGCGCCATCTGCGTCTTCTGCAGGTAGTCGCTGGCGCCGTTGCGCATCGCGGCGACCGCGGTCTCCTCGCCGATCTCGCCCGACAGCAGGATGAACGGTGTGTCGCGGCCGTGTGCCTTCAGCAATTCGAGCGCGTCGAGACCCGAGAAGCCCGGCAGGTTGTAGTCGGAGATCACCGCGTCCCAGCCGAAGGCGAGTGCCTCGGTGAACGCCAGCTCCGACTCGACCCGTTCAGCGGCGACCCGCAGACCGCCGTGCGTCAGGTGCGCAATCGCGAGCTCGTGATCGACGACCGAATCCTCGAGGTGCAGGACTCGCAGCGTGCGTTCCCGAGGGGCGATCGGCATGCTGTGCAGTATGCAGCCGGGATGCGCTCGCGCTAGACCTCCGCGGCCTGGCGCAGCGTTTCGACCACAGGTCTGCGCAAGACCTCACGCAAGCCCCACCAGCCGGCCGCAAGCGCGAGCAGCGCACCGGTCGCGCCGCCGAGCAGCGGCACCATCGGCGACGCGTTCCAGCTGAACTCGAACACGTAGCGCGCGAGGGCCCAACCGACGGCCACCGCGGCCAGCGAGGCGAGCACCCCGGCCAGCGCGCCGACGCCGAGCAGCTCGGCGCGCTGGACCTGCGCGAGCAACTTGCCGCTCGCGCCGAGCGCGCGCATCACCGCGAACTCGCGTGCCCGCGCCTCGCGCGTCGCCGTGACCGCCGCGAACAGCACGACGAGACCGGCCGCCAAGGTGAAGCCGAACAGGAACTCGACCGCCCGCACGACCTGATCGAGCACGTTCTGGATCTGGGCGATCGAGGCCGAGACGTCGATGCTCGTGATGTTCGGAAAATCGCGCGACAGCGCGTTGTCGAAGCCGGCCTGCGGCGGTGCCCGGAACGCCGCGATGTAGCTGACCGGCGCATCGGCCATCGTCGCAGTCGGAAACATCACGAAGAAATTGACGCGCATCGAGCTCCAGTCGACCTTGCGCAGGCTCGTGATCTTTCCTTCGGTGACGGCGCCGCCCATGTCGAAGCGCAGCCGGTCGCCGAGCTTCAGCCCGAGGGTCTGGGCCAGCCCATCCTCGACGCTCAGGCCCTTCGCCTCGTTGTCGGTCCAGCGCCCTTCGCTGACTTCGTTGTGCGGCGGCAAGGTCGCGCTGTGGCTCAGGTTGAACTCGCGGTCGACGAGGCGCCGGGCCCGGCCGTCAGGCAGGTCGTCGGGCCGCACTTCCTGGCCGTTGATCGCGATCAGGCGGCCGCGGATCATCGGAAACCAGTCATAGCGGGCCACGCCGTCGGTCTTCAGGCGCGCGCGAAATGTTTCCGCCTGATCGGGCTGGACGTTGATCACGAAGCGGTTCGGCGCATCCTTCGGCGTCGCCTGGCGCCAGCTGTCGATCAGGTCGGTGCGCAGCAGCACAAGCAGCACGAGGGCGAGCAGGCCGACGCTGAGTGCCGAGACCTGCAGCACCGCGAAGGCCGGCCGCGCCGCGATCTGGCGCGTCGCCAGCACGAGCCAGCGCGGCGC
>JBDSAB010000304.1:0-5106 GCA_039922395.1 Caldimonas sp. | reverse complement strand
GGCCCAGGCCTACCCATCGCGCCCGATCAAGTTCCTCGTGCCGTTCAGTCCCGGCAGCGGCACCGACATCATTGCGCGCACGGTCGGCGAGGCGATGAGCAAGAACATCGGGCAGCCGGTCATCGTCGAGAACAAGCCCGGTGCCGGCGGCACGATCGCGGCGGCGCAGGTCGCGCGCGGCGAGGCCGACGGCTACACGGTGCTGATCCATTCGTCCGGGCACGCGCTCAATCCGGCGATCTACCCGAACCTGCCTTACGACACGCTGCGCGACCTGACCGGCATCACGCCGCTCGCGTCGATGCCGAACGTGCTGGTGGTCTCGCCGGCGCGCGGCTGGAAGACGGTCGCCGACCTCGTCGCTGCGGCGAAGGCGAAGCCGGGACAGTTCAACTACGCCTCGGCCGGCATCGGCAGCGCGACCCACATGAATGCCGAGAAGTTTCGACTGCAGGCGGGCATCGAGGCGCAGCATGTGCCGTTCAAGGGCACGCCGGAGGCGCTGAGCGATGTGATCGGCGGCCGCAACGACTGGTTCTTCGCGCCGCTGTCGGCCGCGCTGCCGCTGGTCCGCGAGGGCAAGCTGCAGGCGCTCGCGGTCAGCACGCCGAGCCGTGCGGCGGTGCTGCCCGCAGTGCCGACCAGCGTGGAGGCCGGTGTGCCGGGCTCGGACTATATCTTCTGGGTCGCGATGATCGTGTCGAGCGCGACGCCGCCCGCGGTGATGCAGCGCCTGCACGATGAGGCACTGAAGGTGCTGGCCGACCGCGACATCAAGGATCGCCTGGCCAACCTGGGCGCCGAGCCGTTCCCGCTCGCGCAGGATGCGTTCAACGCGTTCATCCGTACCGAAGTCGATGCGGCGGCCCGCATCGCCAAGGCGGCCAACCTGAAGGGTCCATAGCCGCTGCGATTTCAAGAGCCTTCGCAGCGACGCGCCAGCCAGCAGGCCTTGCGCCCGGTGCACCAGCGGTTAAGGCTCGATGAGGTTCACGACCGCAAAAAGTCGCGGCCGCATGCGCATGGACGAATCAACCGTCGCGCCCCGACGCGCGCCGGATGATCGCGGCGAACTGCTTGACCGAGGGCGCGCGCGTCGCGCCCTTCTTCCACAGCAGGCCGGGCGTGCGCACCGGCGTCGGGTCCTCGAGCGGGAGCACGCGCAGGTCGTCGGACTTCGTCACCGCGTTCTCCGCGATGATGCCGGCGAGGTCGGTGTGGCGGATCAATTCGATCATCGGCGCGATCGAATTGAGCTCGACCGCGACGACCGGTACGGCGCCGGCGGCCTCGAAGCATTCGTCGAGCAAGGTCCGGGTCGAGAACTCGGCCGGCAGCATCACCAGGCGGGCCTGGTGCAGCTCGACCATCCGGACGCGGCGGCGTTTGGCCATCGGATGTCTGCTCGAGACGACGAGGCGCAGCTCCTCGTTGTAGAGCGGCTCGAACCAGAGCCCGGTGGCGTCGTCCGGCCGGTACGAGACGCCGAGGTCGAGCTTTCCGGACGTCAGCCCACGCACGATGTTGCGCGCCGACAGCTCGGCGACGCTGACGTGGGTGGTCGGCGCCGAGGCGAGGAAGGTCGAGACGCACTGCGGCACCAGCCGCGTGTTGAAGCTGTGCGTCGTGCCGACGCGGATGCTGCCCTGCAGGCTCGGCGGCGCGTCGCGCAGCGCCTGCACCGCGCGGTCGATCTGTTGCAGCGCCGGCACCATGTGGCTGCGCAGCACCTCGCCGGCCTCGGTCATCGTGACCTTCTTCGTCGTCCGGTCGAACAGCGGGTAGCCGAGCTCCTCCTCGAGCTGGCGGATCTGGTGCGACAGCGTCGACTGCGTGACGTGCAGGCGCTGCGCGGCGCGCGTGAAGTTGAGCGCTTCGGCGAGCGCATCGAAATAGCGCAGGTGGCGGAGTTCCATCGGGTACGCTGTCGGTTCGGCAGACCGCAAGGAGCGGGGTTTCGACCCGCGGGCGCTGCGAATCGATCATCGATCCGATCGATCATAACAGTCGAAATTCATCACTTCCGCCGCATGCGCGGCCCACCTAGATTCTGCGGTCGACTCCGGCGCAGGATCGGCGACACGAGGAGACGGAGATGGCACAGCTCGAAGCCGGCGACATCACCCAGGCGGTCATCGACCGCATGGCGGATTGCACCGACGAGCGTTTCAAGACGGTGATGACGGCGCTCGTCAAGCATGCGCACGCGTTCCTGCGCGAGGTCGAGCCGAGCGAGGCCGAATGGATCGGCGCGATCGAGTTCCTGACCGCGACCGGCAAGCAGTGCGACGACAAGCGGCAGGAGTTCATCCTGCTGTCGGACACCCTCGGGATCTCGATGATGGTCGTCGCGCTCAACCAGGCCACGGCCGCGCGCGCGCTGACGACGGCCGGTGCGCCGCTGCCGACCGAGGCGACGGTGCAGGGGCCGTTCTACTGGGACGGCTCGCCGGAGCTCGAGCTCGGCGCCGACATCGGCGCCGGCATGCCGGGCGAGCCGACCTACTACACGGGGCGGGTCACCGACACGCGCGGTCGCCCGGTTGCGAACTGCGTGATGGACGTCTGGTCCGGCGACGGCGACGGCATCTACGACATGCAGCTCGGCGAGGAAGCCGGGATGCGGCTGCGCGCGCGCTTCCGCACCGACACCGACGGGAACTACCGCTTTTGGTCGATCCGGCCGACGTTCTATCCGGTCCCGGACGACGGTCCGGTCGGCGTCATGCTGCGCAAGATGGGGCGCCATCCGAACCGGCCCGGGCACATCCACATGAAGGTGTATGCGCCGGGGCATCAGGGGGTGACGACGCACCTCTTCGTCGCCGACAGCCCGTACCTCGATTCGGACGCGGTCTTCGGGGTGCGCAACAGCCTCGTCGTCAAGTTCGACGCGCATCCGCCCGGCATCGCGCCCGACGGCCGCGCGATGAGCGTGCCGTACCACACCGCGCACTACGACTTCCGGCTGGTGCCGGAAGCGATCGCAGCATGAGCCGCGCCGACCGGCGGGCGCTGCGCCTGTCCCCTGGTGCGGAGGCATCGTCATGAAGATCGGCAAGGCCACGGTACCCCATTCGGCGATTTGCGCCTCCAACGAGGAACGCATCGTGGTCCGCGGCGCGGACCTGTGCGACGACCTGATCGGGCAGATGGGGTTCGCCGACTACTTCTTCTTCCTGCTGACCGGCCGGCGCGCCGACCCGGCCGCCAGCACGGTGCTGAACGCGACGCTGGTTGCGATCGCCGAGCACGGCCTGGTGCCGAGCGTGCAGGCCGCCCGGATGACCCTGGCCGCGGCGCCCGATGCGATGCAGGGTGCTGTCGCGGCCGGCATCCTCGGCTCCGGCTCGGTGATCCTCGGCGCCTCCGAGACCGCGGGGCGGTTGTTCGAGCAGATCGACCGCGCCGCGTCCCAGCAGGGCGGCGACCTGCAGAAGGCGGCGCACGGCATCGTCGCCGCGCTGCGCGCCGAGCGCAAGGCGATCCCAGGGTACGGCCATCCGCTGCACAAGGCGCGCGATCCGCGCGTCGCCAAGCTGTTCGAGGTATCGCTGAAGGCCGGCGGCGGCCAGCGCTTCGTCGAGATCGCCGAGGCGGTCGAGGCGGTCATCCCCGACATCGTCGGCAAGGACCTGCGCCTCAACGTCTCGGCCGCGATCCCGGCGGTGCTGCTCGGCGTCGGCTTTCCGGTCAACGCGCTGAAGGGCGTGCCGATGCTGGCGCGCACCGCGAGCCTGATCGCGCACCTCAGCGAAGAGCTGACCGACCCGATCGGCTTCGCGCTCTCGTACCAGGCGACGCGCGAGTACGAGTACACCGGCCCGGTGCCGGACGGCTTCGTCGCAGGCGGCCACTCATGATCAAGGTGCTGGAAGGTGTGCGGGTCGTCGAGCACGGCACCTTCATCACCGGGCCGGCGGCGTCGATGCTGCTGGCCGACCTCGGCGCCGACGTCGTCAAGGTCGAGCTGCCGGAAACCGGCGACCCATTCCGCGCCTTCAAGGGCGGCCTCTACAGCCCGCACTTCCAGACCTACAACCGCAACAAGCGGAGCGTCACCGCGAACACCAAGAACGCGTCCGATCGCGACCGCTTCGATCGGCTGATCGCGGATGCCGACGTCTACATCCAGAACTTCCGGCCCGGCTTCGCCGAGCAGATCGGCGCCGGCGAGGCACGCCTGCGCGGCCTCAACCCACGCCTGATCTACTGCGCGATCAGCGGCTTCGGCGCGACCGGTCCGGCGTCGGGCCGGCCGAGCTACGACACGGTCGCGCAGGCGGCGAGCGGCTACCTGCGGCTCCTCGTGAACCCCGGCAACCCGCGCGTCGTCGGCCCCGCGATCGCCGACGCGATCACCGGCTACTACGCGGCCTACGGCATCCTCGGCGCGCTGCACGAGCGGCATACGACCGGTCACGGCCGAACCGTCGAGGTCTCGATGCTGGAGGCGATGGCGCACTTCAACCTCGACGCGTTCACGCACCTGTTCTCGGTCGGCGAGGTGATGGGGCCGTACAGCCGGCCGAGCGTCTCGCAGTCGTACGTGATGGCGTGCGCCGACGGCAAGTGGCTCGCGCTGCACATGTCGTCGCCGGAGAAGTTCTGGCAGGGCCTCGCGATCTCGATCGAGCGGCCGAACCTGTTCGGGGACCCGCGCTTCGCGACCCGCTCGGCCCGCATCGAGCACCAGGAGGACCTGATCGAGGTGCTCGGCGCGATCTTCGTGAAGCGCAACCGCGACGAATGGTGCCGGCGCCTCGAGGCCAACGACGTCCCGCACGCGCCGATGTACACGACCGCCGAGGTGCCCGACGACCCGCAGGCGAAGCACCTGCAGCTTTTTGTCGAGACCGAGCACCCGACCATCGGGCGCTTTCGCACCGTCCGCTCTCCGGTGTCGTTCGACGGCGAACGGGCCCTCGACGTGACGGCCCCGCCGCTGCTCGGCGAGCATGACGCGGCGCTGCGCGACGGCTGGGACACCCGCCGGCGCACCGCCCCCGCTCGGGAAGACGTGGATTGATCTCGTGCGCGCGATGCCGCAAGGTGTGCGCGCCTTTCGTCGCAACACAAAACCGGAACCAGGAGACCCTCCCATGA
>JBDSAB010000303.1:0-3888 GCA_039922395.1 Caldimonas sp. | reverse complement strand
CGGGACCGACCGAGGCCGATCGCCCGCTCCTGGCGGCTCCCGCCTCGGACGTAGCCTTCGGCAACAGGCCGATCAGCACCGGTTGAGGTCCAACCTCGATCACCGCGTCGACGCCGAGGCCCAGCGCCGTGCCGAGGCCGTCGGCGAACCGCACCGGCGCCCGGGCGTGGCGAATCCAGTAGGAAGGATCGATGGTTTCGCGGTGCAGGCCGCCATCCACGTTGGAGACGACTGGAATCGTCAAGCGTCCCGCGGGCATCGTGGCGGCGACCGCCGCGAATCCGTCGAGCATGCCGTCGATTCGGTGGGAGTGGAACGCGTGCGACACCACGAGGCGCCGCGTCGGGACCCCGCGCCCGGAGAACACGGCATGGTGAGCAGCCGGGAGCTGATCTACACCGGCATCACGCGGGCACGATCGGCACTGACGCTGGTGTCAAAGAGCGCCTCTGCGCTGTCGGACGGGATGGCGCAGACCGCGAGGCGATCGAGCGGGTTGTACGGGCTCCTGCAGGAAATGAGCGCGCCGGACGGCAGCGGCGAGGCAGCAGCTACGCGTCGATCGCGACGTAATCTTGCACCGTGACCGCACAATCGACCACGGGCCCGCAGCTTTCCTCGTGACGCCTCGGAACTTGAATTTGGTTCTAGACGCGAGTCCGGGCAGTAGCATTTGGAATAGCCGCCGCGGCGGTTTCGCCTCCGGCAAAGGATGGGCGGACCGTCGGAGAGATTATTCGATAGAGCCCTTGGCCACCAGTCATACCCGGACGACGATTCGCGCGCACTCGACGCGCGGTTTGCTCTTAGCACTCACTCGTCTCCCCACACGCGGTCGAGCAGCCCCACAGCTGGCCTCCTACTAATCTCGCCTCGATGAAACCGGTTCTCGTCGTGCTCGGAGAGCGCACTGGGCCGACGACGCGACGCTCGACCTCATCAAGTTCCTCGGCCGTCGCATCCAGCGCACGCACGCACTGCTCGTCATCAGCTTTCGCGACAACGAGGTCTCCGCTACGCATCCGCTGCGCAGGGTGATCGGTGAGTTGCCGGCGGCTGATCTGACGCGCATCGCCGAGGTCAAGGTGCTCGACCCGTACTTCTACCAGCCGTGAGGCCAGCCCAGGCGCAAGCACGGCACCCGGCAAATCGGCAAGCGCCGACGGCCGTCAGCCGGCTTTCGGCGGCACCTTGATCTGCGCTCCGGCGCCGACGAGCCAGGCCTCGAAGTTCTGCAACTGCGGGTTCAGCGCTTTCGACTCGGCAGGCGGGCGGGCCGCGCAGAACGCGTCGTTGAACTCGACCTTGAACTGGAACATGTTGGCCAGATCGTCGGCGCCCGGAAAGCCGAGCTTCGCGTAGTCGGCCGGCGCCATCGGCACGTAGGTGACCGGCTCGTGGAACGTGCGCGAGAGCGCGCTCGCCATCTCGGCCCCGGTGATGTGCTCGCCGGCGATCCCGACGCTCTGCCCGATCAGATTCGGCGTGCGAAAGATGCCCGCGGCACAGGCGCCGATGTCCGCGACCGCGATGCCTGGCAGCGGCTTGTCGGCCATCGGCAGCACGAAGATCAGGTTGCCGTCGGGGCCGCGCTGCGGCCCCATGCCGAAATGGATCAGGTTGTCCCAGTAGAACGACGTGTGAAGCAGCGTCACCGGCAGGCCGCGGTCGGTGAAGAAGCGATTGGCTTCGCCCTTGGCATCGAAGTGCGGCACGTTGTAGGTGCCCATCAAGACCGGCATGCGCTTGCCGTCGGCTGGCAGGAAGCGGCGGGTGTCTTCGAGCGTCGACCAGACCACGTGCGCGACGCCGGCGCGCTTGGCGGCCTCGGCCATCGTCTCGGCCTGCTTCAGCTCTCGCTCCGGCGAGAAGTGCTCCCAGAAGTTCGTCACGCAGTAGGCGCCGTGCGAGTCGGCCATCGCGCGCTGCACGCTGGCCGGATCGTCGAGATCGGCCACGACCACGTCGGCACCGAGTTGCTTCAATTCCTGCGCGGCGTCGCTGTCGGGCTTGCGGGTAACCGCCCGCACGCGGTAGTCGGCCTTGCTGCGCGCCAGGATGTTGCGCGCCAGCCCGCCGCCCTGGGCTCCGGTTGCGCCGAAGATCGTGATGAGGGGAGCGGGCATGGGGTTCTCCGGTTTGAGATTGAAGAAAAGGAAGAAGCGAGGCGCCGAGCACCAGCTCGGCCCATGCACTCGCGGCTAACCGGGCGTGCGTGGCCGCTTCATGCGATCGACGCGGCGACGCGCGGCCTTCGTGACGAATGCGCGCTCGAGCGCGTTGGCCTTCTCCAGCAGTCGCGACCCTTCGGTTCGGCAAGCCGCCTGACGGGTGGCCAGCTCGGCGGTTGGCATCTCTTTCTGAGCCGCCTGGGCGGCCTTCAGCAGCCGGTCGGCTTCGGCATCGCGCACGCCTTGCAGGTAAGCCGTGCCGATGAATGCGAAGCCTTGCTGAACGCGCCGGACCAATTCCGGTTCGACCTCGGTGCGCCCGCTTCGGTACTGGGCGGCCATCGCCTCGGCCTCGGCTTCGAGCGCAGCCACACACTCGGCTGAGTGCTGCGGCGTCGGCCCTGCGGCGTAGGCGGCCGACAGCGCCAACGAGGCGAGGCTGGCGAGGAGCGGCGCGGAAACGTAACGCATCGTGATCGGTGAAGTGAACGGCGGTTTGGAACGAACCCCTTTCTAACACCTCGATGCCACGCCTGGCGCCTGCGGGTAATTCGCCCATCCGTGACAAAGGCGGCGTTACGGGCGGTCACACCCCCGGGCGTGCGGGGTCCTCGCTCGGTATGACGATTGCCAGAATTGCCTCCGATCACAGCAGCGCATGAGCGCTTTCTTCGTCCACGAACCTTGCCAAAAACGTCAATCCCCTGCTCAAATGGTGCACTGCGCAAAAAGGCAAACGGACCCACGCATGGGCATGACGTTGTCCTACAGGGCAAACAAGGCGGCTCTGCCAATCTCTCGCTCAAGCAACCAACCTGTTTTCGAGGAGCGTACCGGTGGGCGAAGCTGAACTGAATGGCAAGTATAGATCAAAGTCATTAAGCTGGAAGGGTTGAAGCGTTTGTTCCCAGAGGATGCGTCGAATAGGCGAGTCGGTATCCAATTTGGAACGGTGGATGTTAAAGCCCTCCAACTTCAAGCGGTTTGCTGCGCCGACCATTGCCGTAAACTGCCAGTTTTCCGGCGCGGCAGCGGGGAGATTCACTAGCGTGTGGTAAATGTAACCATGAATGCCAGCCGAGCGATAACTTGCTTTGCCGGATAAGAGGTGTGCGTTTAAGCCAATGTGTGTCATAGAGTAAGATTATAGGCGTAGATCGCAGAGACGCAAAAGGGCAATTCGCATAGCCATTACCATAGATGGCAGACTAAATGTAAAGGGCGAGGGATGACTATTTCCTTGGAGAATATGAACCAGCTTCATGAAGTGGCGCGAATGCGGCGCGGCTGGATTAGCGATGTGGTGTGGTCACCCAATGGGCGGGTGCTGGCAGTCGCAAGCGCCGAAGGAATCACCTTCCACAGCGCAGAGAGTCTCAAAGTAATGGGGAAGTTGGAAGGGCATCAAGGGCCGGTGAAAAGTATTGTCGTCAATCCAGATGGCACTTTATTGGCATCAGCGGGTGCGGATACAACCGTGCGACTTTGGGATTTACGCGCTGGTGGTCAGCAGCGCGTCTTACGTGGACACACTGATGCGGTGGATGCGGTTGCGCTGAATGGCGACGGTCAGATATTGGCAACAGCAGGGGCGGACAAAACCGTCAGACTATGGAATATCGAAAGTGGACAGCAAACAAAGCTGCTTGAAGGCCACGATGATGAAATCACCAGCGCTGTTTATTGCCACAATAATATATTGGCAACGGCGGGGTGG
>JBDSAB010000302.1:0-3659 GCA_039922395.1 Caldimonas sp. | reverse complement strand
AGGCCGCGCGCGCGCTGCCCGATTCGCAGATCACTCTGTTCGATGCGCGCCCGGCCGACAAGGACGTGTCGGCCGACCCGCGCACGCTCGCGCTCTCGCTCGGCAGCGTGCAGTTGCTCGAGCGCCTCGGCGCCTGGCGCGCCGATCTGGCCCAGCCGATCCTCGAGGTCCACGTCTCGCAGGCGCCGCCGTCGACGACCGCGCTGCTCGGCAGCTGGTTCGGCGAGCCGGCGCTGCGCATCCGCGCGATCGACGAGGCGGTGCCGCTGCTCGGCGCGGTGCTGACCTACGGCGGCATCGTCGCGCCGCTTCAGGCGGCCTGGCTCGCGGTCGAGCGCGCCGACCCGCAGCGCCTGCACAGCCGCTTCGATGCCCGCGTCGCGGCCCTGAAGAACGTCGACGGCCAGGTCGAGGTCGATGCCGGCATCGCCGAGCGCTTCGACCTCGCGGTGGTCGCCGAGGGCGGCGTCTTCGCCGACCCGCAGCGCGCGCTGCCGTCGCTGCAGCCGCGGCCCGCGTGGCGCCACGACTACCGGCAGACCGCGTGGGTCGGCCAGGTCGCCTTCGAGCCCGGCCCGACGCCGAGCGGCGCCGGCATCGCGTTCGAGCGCTTCACCCGCCACGGGCCGGCGGCACTGCTGCCGCTGAAGGACGGCAAGGCGGCGCTGGTCTGGTGCGTGCCGACCGACGACGACCCGGTGCGCGAGCTCGACGACGCCCAGCGCGTCGCGGTGCTGAACACGATCTTCCCCCCCGCGGTCGGCCGGATCGCCTCGATGACGCCGCTGAAGGCATTCCCGCTCGGCCTCAGCGCCGAACGCACGCTGACCGACGGCCGCACGGTGCGGATCGGCAACGCTGCGCAGACCCTGCACCCGGTCGCCGGCCAAGGGCTCAACCTCGGCCTGCGCGATGCCTTCGAGCTGGTGCGCGCGCTGGCGCGCAACGCCGACGTCGACGCGGTGCTGCGCCGCCTCGAATGGCAGCGCGCGCCGGACCGCTGGGGCATGATCCTGGCGACCGATTTCCTCGCCCGCAGCTTCACCTGGAAGCTGCCCGGCGCCGGCGCCGCGCGCGGCCTCGGCATCGCCGCGCTGCAGGCGCTCGGCCCGGTCAAGTCGGCGATCGCGCGGCAGATGATGTTCGGGTCGCGCTGATGCGAACGGCCCGCCCGGCGGAAGGCCGCACGTCTTGAGCCGGACCGGTCAAGCCTCGGCGCAACGGCTCTTCTTTCTACCGATCGGCGGCACACGATGAACATCACCGACCTCGACGCGCATGCGCTGTCGCACGCCATCCATGCGAAGACCGTGTCGTGCCGCGAGGTCATGCAGGCCACCCTCGCCCGCATCGCCGAAGTCAATCCCGGCGTCAACGCAATCGTCAGCCTGCAGGACGGCGACGACCTGCTGCGCCAGGCCGATGCGCGCGACGCCCAGCTCGCGCGCGGCGAGTCGATGGGCTGGCTGCACGGCATGCCGCAGGCGATCAAGGACGCGGCCGAGACCAAGGGCATCCCGAGCACGCTCGGCTCGCCGCTGTTGGCCGATCACATCCCGCAGCACGACGCGCTGATGGTCGAGCGCATGAAGGCGGCCGGCTGCATCGTCGTCGGCAAGACCAATACGCCGGAGTTCGGCCTCGGCTCGCACACCTTCAACGAGGTGTTCGGGATCACCCGCAATGCCTTCGATCGCACCAAGTCGGCGGGCGGCAGCAGCGGCGGGGCCGCGGTCGCGCTGGCGACCCACATGCTGCCGGTCGCCGACGGCAGCGACTTCATGGGCAGCCTGCGCAACCCGGCGGCCTGGAACAACGTCGTCGGCTTCCGGCCGAGCCAGGGCCGCGTGCCGCGCTGGCCTTCGTCCGACGTCTGGGTTGCGCTGCTCAGCACCGAAGGGCCGATGGGCCGCAACGTGCGCGACGTCGCCGCGCTGCTCGACGTCCAGGCGGGCTGGGACCCGCGCGTCCCGCTCGCGATCGCGACCAAGGAGGCGTACGCGCGCGACCTCGACGCGTTCGATGCGCGCGGCGTGCGCGTCGGCTGGCTCGGCGACCTCGACGGCTACCTGCCGATGGAAGACGGCATCGTCGAGATCTGTGAACGCGGCCTGGCGCGCGTCGCATCGCTCGGCGGCACGGTCGAGCCGACGCCGCTCGGCTTCGCGCCCGAACGGGTCTGGAACTCGTGGCTGGTCTGGCGCCGTTGGAGCGTTGCCGCGCGCATCGCGCCGCACCTCAAGGACCCGGCGAACCGCGCGCGCATCAAGCCCGAGGCGCTGTGGGAATACGACGAGGGCCAGCATTTGACCGGCATGCAGACGGTGCAGGCCTGCAGCGAGCGCACCGCGTTCCACACGCAGATGCTGAAGCTGTTCGAGCGCTTCGACGTGCTCGCGCTGCCGACCGCGCAGGTCTGGCCGTTCGATGCCGAGCTGCGCTGGCCGAAGGCGATCGCCGGCCGGCCGATGGACACCTACCACCGCTGGATGGAGGCGGTCATCTACGCGACCTTCGCCGGCCTGCCGTGCATCAGCGTGCCGGTCGGCTTCGGCGCGGGAGGGCTGCCGATGGGCGTGCAGCTGATCGGCCGCCCACACGGCGACCTTGCGCTGCTTCAGTTCGCGCATGCGTTCGAAGGGGCCGGCCGGTGAACGCGCGCCGCTTCGACGGCCAGGTCGCGCTGGTCACCGGCGGCAACAGCGGCATGGGCCTCGCGGTCGCGCGCGGCCTCGTCGCCGAGGGCGCGAAGGTCGTGATCTCGGGCCGCAACGCAGCCAGCCTGCAGGCCGCGTGCGACGAGCTCGGCGCCGCGGCGCACGGCGTCGTCGCCGACGTCGCGAGGCTCGACGAGATCGATCGCCTCGTCGCCGCGACCGCGGCGTTCGGCGGCGGCCGCCTCGATGTGCTGTTCGCGAACGCCGGCGCCGCCCTGTTCCGCCCGTTGGCCGAGACGACCGAGGCGCAGTGGGACAGCGTGATGGACGTCAACCTGAAGGGCGTCTACTTCACGGTGCAGAAGATGCTGCCGCTGATGGCGGCCGGCGCGGCCATCGTGCTGAATGCGTCGGTCGCAGCCGCCAAGGGCAATCCGTCGGGCTCGCTCTACGGCGCGAGCAAGGCGGGCGTGCGCTCGCTCGGACGCACGATCGCGGCCGAGCTCGCGCCGCGCGGCATCCGCGTCAATGTGGTCAGTCCCGGCCCGATCGAGACACCGCTGTTCGGCCGCGACGGCCTGATCGCGGGCGGCGCGGTCGACACGATGAAGGCGGCGTGGGCCGAGCGCAATCCGATGAAGCGCTTCGGCACGCCGGACGAGGTCGCCGCCGCGGTGCTGTTCCTGGCGTCGAGCGACGCGTCGTACATCACCGGAGTTGATCTGCTCGTCGACGGCGGCGTCGGCAGCGTGTAGCGCCGCAATCCCCTCGCATCGATCCGCGGCGTGACACCGGCGTCGGCCGCGTGTAGAAGCAGAGCTCGGCTCGCACCGATCCGTGGCCGTATATCGGCCGTACAGCGGCCGCGAGCGCGAGCCGCGCAACCCGTCGCCGATACTGCGCGCCATGTCGGCGCTGGTGCTCGGAAAGCTCGCCGCGATCTTCGCGATCGCGCTGCTCGGCTGGGTCGTCGGCAAGCTGCGCTGGCTCGGTCCGCCGGCG
>JBDSAB010000301.1:0-3641 GCA_039922395.1 Caldimonas sp. | reverse complement strand
CAGCGCACCGCGATCGCGCGCGCCCTGGCGAACGGCCCGCGCATGCTGCTGATGGACGAGCCGTTCGGCGCGCTCGACCACCAGACCCGCGAGCTGATGCAGGAGCTGCTGCTCGGCATCTGGGAGGCCGAGCGCAAGACGGTGCTGTTCGTGACGCACGACATCGACGAGGCGGTCTTCATGGGCAGCCGCGTCGTCGTGATGAGCGCGCGGCCGGGCCGCATCAAGCTCGACCGCGAGGTGCCGCTCGCCCATCCGCGCCACTACTCGATCAAGACGACGCCGGCGTTCATCGCGCTGAAGGCGGAGCTGACCGAGCAGGTGCGTGCGGAAGTGCTCGCGGCACAGGCGATGACGTGAAGCGGGATCGGTCGGGCACCAAGCGCTAATAAATCGTGTTTAAGCGAAATCAGTGCGCCAAAGGTGTACTGCTCGTCGAGCCAGCTGCACTTGGCGTGTTTCAAGTTTTGTGGGTGTCCAGTCGTTTCCCATTTGATCCGGCAAGACGTTGCTGAGCGCATAGCGGCTGTGCCGGTATGCATCGACCTTCGTCTCAAACTCGCCATTGCCAACGTTTCGATTGAGTGTCGGCTCCAGCCACGTCAGATTTCCAAGTCGATCGATATAGCGTTCCCACACTTCCCGTGGGAATGACGTTTCCCAGTGAGCAGTCGGGTTCACAGGCAGGATGTGCTCCACGGTGCCTGGGTCCGTGTCCGGATCACACGGTCGACCCGACGCATCTTCTTCCAGGCGCGCTAGCACGTAGCGAACGAGTTTGCTCCCTTGCCCCGTGCTGTCTGGTGCGAACAGCGCAAACTCTTGCGCGAAGCGCTCGTCGTCCACATAAACAGACCGCAAGGCGCCGAAGACCTCTTTCGGGGTGTTGAGGCGCCCCTCAAGTACTCCTTTGGCTGCCTCGTGAAAGACTAGCTCAAGCACGTTCGTGTTCAGGCCGCTCACGGCGCTGTATCTGAACAAGATGTTTACCAGCATTTTCAGTAGGCGAGCGAAGTCCGATGAGTCAAAGCGCTCCCAAGCGGCGAATACCAAGGGGGTCATTTGGCGAGTACGAAGCACATTCAGTTCGCGCACATGCACCCCGCTGTCTCTTCGGTCGATCCAGTACTCATGCTGAGGATCGAAGAGTGCCGCGAAAACCTCAGCGCGTCGCTCCAAGGCATCGAGCAGCGCAAACGTGTCTTCGCCGGTGCGCACACGCTCGCGAACGAGCTTGAAAAGTCGCTGTGTTCGAACGCGAGGCAGCTCACACTGCAGGTGGTAGCGCAAGAACTCAGGAAACCGCTCTTGACGAACGGTAGCCATTAGAGCCTTCCAACGACGTTGAAGGGCCTGCAAATCGGCGGGAGTGCGAAGCCGGGAAAACAAGTAGTTCTTGAGAAGATCGGTTGCTGATAGCTCCAACCCGCGTGCGTTGAGTGTTTCGAAAACGGTGTAAGCGTTCAGCTCGTTGTCCACCGCGATTCGAATGAACATCAGTTGGCGGCCCGTGGTTTCGGAGACCAAGCGCGCCAGCTGAGTTCCATCCGCCGTTCCGTGTGACCAGCGCTCAACTTGTTGCTTGAAGTAAAGAAAGCACTGCCACAACAACCTGTTGGACTTCGACAACCCACGTGGGTTCAGTGGAGGTCGCAACTGAACCAGATAGTCCTGATAGAACGCGTTGTCACTTTCATTCAGTGTGAGCTTGCTCGACTCGACGAGGGAGGCCGGGTCCTTTTCGCCGATGAACCGAGCACGAAGTGCGTCGGCTCTTTGTCTATTGCTCTCGGCGTCGATGCCGAGTCCGACAAGGTCCTGTAGGCGACCAATGACAGCGAGGGCGAGCACGCTTAGCGTAGCCAGCCGCTGCTGTCCGTCGATGACTGCGAATTCACGATCGGAGCGACCCTCGACAACGAGCGCTCCCATGTAGTGCGTGTCATCCGGACGCGCAGACAGGTCTTCGATGTCGGTCCACAAATCTTCCCACTGCTCTTCCGTCCAGGAATAGTCCCGTTGATATGCTGGAACTGTGTAAAGCCGGCCGTTCCCGATCAACTCAAGGAAGGTCGATGTACCAGTGTTCAGAAGATTGGCTTTTGCCACTTGACTCTCCGGGCTGGCTTTGTGTGTCGCCTGGGCTCCGTAAAAAGACCCCTCAAGATGGTAGAGCACGATCGACTGAATGCGGCAGCGTACAGTGATCGGAATGTCACAAGCATCGAGGCCGCTTCGATCTGCAGCGGCCGCGGCAGCGAACGATCGGACTATGTCGTGGCGAAGAGGTGATCATCGCATTGCTGGAAAAAGCGCTCAGTGGGTTTGGTAGTCATCTCGAAATAGGACTCAGAAGGACCTCTTGGATGAAGAAGCCGCTGACCTTGATAGCTTTCATGTTCGCGCTGGCCGTGCCGCCTGCCGGCCGCGCCCAGGACGCGTATCCGACGAAGCCGGTGCGCATCATCGTTCCCTACGCGGCCGGCGGCGTCGCCGACGCGCTGCCGCGCATCGTCGGCGAGAAGCTCGCTGCGAAGTGGAAGCAGGCGGTCGTCGTCGACAACAAGCCGGGCGCGTCCGGCAACATCGGGATGGAAGAGGGCGCGCGCGCCGAGCCCGACGGCTACACCCTGTTGCTAGCCGCGGCCGGCAACATGACGGTCAACCCGACCCTGTTTCGCAACCTGCGCTTCGACACCTACAAGGACCTCGCGCCGGTCACGTTGCTCGCAGCGTCGCCGAACGTGCTCGTTGTCCATCCGTCGGTGCCGGTCAAGACGTTCAAGGAGCTGCTCGCCTATGCGAAGCAGAACCCGGGCAAGCTGAACTTCGCGTCGCCGGGCGACGGCAGCGGCGCACACCTGGCCGGCGAGCTGCTCAACATCGACGCCGGCATCCAGACCGTGCACATCCCGTACAAGGGCATCGCGCCCGCGGTCAACGATCTGCTCGGCGGCAGCGTGCAGATGATGTTCGCCGGCATCTCGACGGTGCTGCCGCACATCAAGGCCGGCAAGCTGACGGCGCTCGCGATCGCCAGCCCGCGCCGCTCGCCGCAGCTGCCCGACGTGCCGACGGTCGCCGAGGACGGGCTGCCGGGCTTCGACGTCACGTCGTGGTACGGCATCGTCGTGCGCGCCGGCACGCCGGCACCGATCATCCAGAAGCTGCAGCGCGACATCGCCGAGGCGCTGCAGGGCGAAGAGGTCCACGCCAAGCTCGCCGGCCTGGGCCTCGAACCGGTCGGCAACACGCCGGAAGCGTTCGACGCGATGATCAAGGCGGAGAGCCGCAAGTGGACCGAGATCGTGCGCAAGGCGAACATCAAGCCGCCGCAGTGAGGCCCGCATGCAGCAGATCCACATCACCTACCTGAACGGGCCCGACGTCGAGAAGCTGGCGCTGACCGACGACGAGTTGCTGGCCGCCGTCGAGGCGTCGCTGCAGGCGCAGGGCCGCGGCGAGACGGTGATCGAGCCGCGCGTCCACCTGATCCCGGAGTCGTCGGCGAAGGGCCACTTCAACGTGCTGCGCGGCTACGTCAAGCCGCTCGGCGTCGCCGGCGTCAAGGTCGTCAGCGACTTCGTCGACAACTACAAGCGCGACCTGCCGTCCGAGATGGCGCTGCTGAACCTGTTCGA
>JBDSAB010000300.1:0-3830 GCA_039922395.1 Caldimonas sp. | reverse complement strand
CGCTGCCAGTACGCCGCCTCGAACGCGGTGCGCAGCTCCTTCACGGTGATGTTGATGTCGGCCACCGCGACCGGCAGGATGTGGCTCTGGCCCTGGAACTGCATGTCGGCGCGGTGCACGCTGACGATGCGCTCGACCGCGACCTGCTCTCGCGCGATGCGCTCGCGGCCGGCGACGATCTGCGCATGGAAGACCGCGCCGATGCGCGCCTCGTCGAGTGCCTCCAACGGCTGGTTCACGGTCGCGACAAAATCGTGGCGCAGGTCGGCGACGACGCAGCCCAACGCGTTGGTGAGCCCCGGCCGCGCCGGAATCAGCACGGTCGGGATGCCGAGCTCGCGCGCCAGCGCGACGGCGTGCAGCGGGCCGGCGCCGCCGAACGCGAACAGCGCGAAGTCGCGCGGGTCATGGCCGCGGGCGAGGCTGACCATTCGCACCGCCCCAGCCATCTTGTCGTTGGCGACGCGCACGATCGCGGCCGCCGCGGCCGTCGCGTCGAGGCCGAGCGGCGTGCCGACCGCGGAAGCGATCGCAGCGCGCAGGTCGTCGATCGAGACCGGCTGGTCGACCGACAGCAGGCGCTCTGGGTCGAGCCGGCCGAGCGCGAGATTCGCATCGGTGATCGTCGGCCGCGTGCCGCCGCGGCCGTAGCAGATCGGACCCGGCATCGCGCCCGCGCTCTCGGGACCGACCCGCAACATGCCGCCGGCGTCGACGCTCGCGAGCGAGCCGCCGCCGGCGCCGATCGTGTGGACGTCGACCATCGGCACATGGATCGGCATCGCGTACTCGAGCTCGAGGTCGCTCGAGACCGACGGCAGGCCGTTCAGCACCAGCGCAACGTCGCTCGACGTGCCGCCCATGTCGTAGGTCACGACGTTTGCAAATTCACCCGCCACGCGGCCGGCCTGCATCGCGGTGACCGCGGCCGCGATGACCCCCGACGCCGGCCCCGACATCACCGTCGCGACCGCGTGCTCGGCGACGATCGACGATGAGACCGTGCCGCCGTTGCCCTGCATCACCAGCAGCTCGCGCGTGAAGCCGCGGCCCGCGAGCTCGGCACGCAGGCGGGCGATGTAGCGGTGCAGCACCGGCTGGATCGCGGCGTTGACCGCGGCGGTCGTGCCGCGTTCGTATTCGCGGTACTCGGCGACGACGGTGTGGCCCGCCGTCACGTAGGGGTTCGGCCACAGCGCGCGCACGATCAACGCGGCGCGCGCCTCGTGCGCCGCGTTGATGTAGCTGTGCAGGAAATGGATCACGACGCTCTCGGCGCCGGCTGCGATCAGCGCGCGCGCCGCGGCCGCGACCCCGGCCTCGTCGAGCGGCGTCAGCACCTGCCCTTCGGCGTCCATGCGCTCGTCGACCTCGAAGCGCAGCTCGCGCGGGATCAGCGGCACGAAGCGGCCGGTCAGGCCGTAGGGCGTCGGTCGCGTGCGGCGGCCGAGCTCGAGCACGTCGCGAAAGCCACGCGTCGTGATCAGGCCGACCCTCGCGATCTTGCGCTCGAGCATTGCGTTGGTCGTCGTCGTCGTGCCGTGCACGATCGCGTCGAGCGAGGCGGGGTCGGCGCCGGCCGCATCGAGCGCGGCGAGCACGCCCCAGGCCTGGTTGTCGACGGTCGTCGGCACCTTCGCGAGCCGCACCGTCGCGGTCGCGTCGTCGACCAGGATCAGGTCGGTGAAGGTGCCGCCGACGTCGATGCCGGCGATGCGGCTCATGCCGACCTCCGCACGCGCCACCATGTGAATACGAGTGCTTTCATACGCTGAGGTAGGTTCTCTGCACGGCTTCGTCCGCCATCAGCGCCTGCATCGAATCGGCATATCGCACTTGCCCCTTTTCGAGCACGACGGCGCGGTCGGCAACGAGGCGCGCGAAGTGCAGGTTCTGTTCCGACAGCAGGATCGAGAGGCCCTCGCGCTTCAGCTTCACGATCATCTGCGCCATCTGCTCGACGATGACCGGCGCAACGCCTTCCGACGGCTCGTCGAGCAGGATCAGGTGCGGGTTGCCCATCAGGGTGCGCGCAATCGTCAGCATCTGCTGCTCGCCGCCGCTCATCCGGCCGCCGGGGCGATCGGTCATCGACGCGAGGTTCGGGAACAGCGCGAACAGCTGGTCCTCGGTCCAGTGCGGCGCACCCGCGCGCGGCGGCTGGCGGCCGACGCTCAGGTTTTCGCGCACGGTGAGATCGGTGAAGATGCGCCGGTCCTCCGGCACCCAGCCGAGGCCGAGGCGCGCGATCCGGTGCGAGGGCAGGGTCGAGATGTCGAGCCCACGGTAGGTGACCTTGCCGGCGCGCTTCGCGAGCAGGCCCATGATCGTCTTCATCGCGGTCGACTTGCCGGCCCCGTTGCGGCCCATCAGCGCGACGCACTCGCCTTCGTCGACGCGCAGCGACACGCCGTACAGGATTTGCGCCTTGCCATACCAGGCGTCGAGCGCGTCGACCTCAAGCATGGCGCGATCCTCCGATGAGCGCGCCATCCGCAGCGAGGTCTCCGCGCGATGCGGCTGCCGCGGCCGCAACGGAGGGCACAGCGTCGGTCGCTCCGAACGTCGTGCCCATGCCGAAGTACACCTCGCGCACCTGCGGATCGTCGCGCACGACCGCCGGCTCGCCCTCGGCGATCAGCTTGCCGCGCGCCAAGACGATCATGCGGTCGGCGTGCGCGAACACAACGTCCATGCTGTGCTCGGTGAACAGCACGCCGATCGCGCGCTCGCGCGCGACCCGGCGGGTCAACGCCATCAGGTCGTTGCGCTCGGCCGGCCCCATGCCGGCGGTCGGCTCGTCCATCAGCAAGAGGCGCGGCTGGTTCGCGAGCGCCATCGCGAGCTCGACGCGCTTGACGTCGCCGTACGCGAGCACGCTCATCGCGCGCTCGGCCTGCGCGTCCATGCCGATGCTCGCGAGCAGCGCCAGCGCCTCGTCGCGGAACTGCATGCGCGCCGAGCGCCAGGCGCGGAACACGCGGCCGGCGTGCGAGAGCAGCGCGAGCTGCACGTTCTCGACGACCGTCAGCGACGCGAACGTCTCGGCGATCTGGAACGTGCGGCCGACGCCGAGACGCCAGATGCGGTCCGGGCGCAGCCCGATCAGCTCGGTGCCGGCCAGCACCACCGAGCCGCTGTCGGGGTTCAGCTGGCCGTTGACCATGTTGAAGCAGGTCGTCTTGCCGGCGCCGTTCGGGCCGATCAACGCGAGCATCTCGCCGGCCGCGAGATCGAAGCTGACGTCGCGCACCGCATGGAGTCCACCGAAGGTCTTCGACAGGTGCGCAATGCGCAGCAGCGGCGTACCGGCACCTGCGGTCGACGAACCTCGCGCAGCCGCGCTCACGTCTACTGTCTCCGAGCCTGGCGCGGCCGCACTCACGCCGGCTCCTTCAGGAACACGCGCCGCAACGTGCCGGCGATCCCGAGCGGAAACACCAGCACCAGCATCAGCATGATCGCGCCGAGCAACGCGCGCCAGTAGTCGGTCTGGCGCGCGACGGTGTCCTGCAGCCAGGTGAACAGCGCGCCACCGACCCACGGGCCCGAGAGCGCCTGCACGCCGCCGAGCAGCACCATCACGAGGCCGTCGACCGACTTGCCGACGCCGAGCGTCTCCGGCGAGATCGTGCCCTTCGCGAACGCGAAGAGGGCACCGGCCAGGCCGGCGAGCGCACCCGAGATCACGAAGCCGAGCCACTGCAGGCGCGGCACGTCGATGCCGATCGCGCTCGCGCGCAGCGGCGAGTCGCGGCCAGCCCGCAGCGCGAGGCCGAGCGGCGCGTGCAGCATGCGCGCGAGGAGGCCACAGCCGGCCACCGTGAACA
>JBDSAB010000299.1:0-3062 GCA_039922395.1 Caldimonas sp. | reverse complement strand
TCGGGCCGGGTCTTGCCGGTGATGACATCCATCATCGTGGTCTTGCCGGCACCGTTCGGGCCGATGATGCAGCGCAGCTCGCCGGCCGTGATCGACAGCGACAGCGCGTTCAGCGCCTTGAAGCCGTCGAAGCTGACGGTGATGTCGTCGAGGTAGAGGATCGCGCCGTGCGCGAGGTCGAGCTCCTCCGGATCGACGACGCGCGAGTAGCTGGTCTCGCGGCCGCCCGAGCGTCCCGGTGCGGCGCGGCGCCGCTCCTCGGCGGCCTCGAGCGTGCGCGCGCCGGCCCTCATCAGGTCGGGCGTCATGCGGCCTTCCCCTTGACCTTGCGGACCAGGCCGACGATGCCCTGCGGCAGAAACAGCGTGACCGCGATGAACATCGCGCCGAGCACGTAGAGCCAGAATTCGGGGAAGGCCTGCGTGAACCAGCTCTTCGCGCCGTTGACGAAGAACGCGCCGACGATCGGGCCGATCAGGGTGCCGCGGCCGCCGACCGCGGCCCAGATCGCGATCTCGATCGACGCCGCCGGCGACATCTCGCCCGGATTGATGATGCCGACCTGCGGCACGTAGAGCGCGCCGGCGATGCCGCACATCACCGCCGAGATGACCCAGATCGTCAGCTTGTAGGCGAGCGGGTCGTAGCCGGTGAACATCAGCCGGCTCTCGGCATCGCGGATCGCCTGCAGCACGCGGCCGAACTTCGAGCGCACCAGGAAGCGGGCGATCAGGAAGAAGCCGACCAGGGTCAGGCCGGTGATCACGAAGAGCGTCATCCGCATCGACGGCGTTGCGATCGGATGGCCGAGGATCCGCTTGAAGTCGGTGAAGCCGTTGTTGCCGCCGAAGCCGGTCTCGTTGCGGAAGAACAGCAGCATCGTCGCGAACGTCATCGCCTGCGTGATGATCGAGAAGTAGACGCCCTTGATGCGCGAGCGGAACGCGAAGAAGCCGAACACGAACGCCAGCAGGCCAGGCACGAGGACGATCAGGAACAGCGTCGCGGCGAACGAGTCGCTGACCGACCAGTGCCAGGGCAGCGTCTTCCAGTCGAGGAAGACCATGAAGTCGGGCAGATCGCTCTGGTAGTTGCCGTCGCGCCCGATCTGGCGCATCAGGTACATCCCCATCGCATAGCCGCCGAGCGCGAAGAAGACGCCGTGGCCGAGGCTGAGGATGCCGGTGTAGCCCCAGATCAGGTCCATCGCGAGCGCACAGATCGCGTAGCACATGATCTTCGCGATCAGCTGGACCGCGTAATCGCTGAGGTGGAACGCGCTGCCGGCCGGCACCACCAGGTTCAGCAGCGGCACCAGCACGCAGATTGCGATCAGTGCCAGCACGATGCCGGTCCAGTGCGCGATCGCCAGCGACGTGCGCCGCGCGGGCGGCGGCATATGCACCTGGACGCCCGCTTCCGCAGCCGCAGCGGTTTCGAGGCGGGCGCCGGGGGACGCCGGCAGGACGGCGCTCATCGGGCAAGTCCTGTCATGCCGATTTGAACGAAGCCGGAGTCGGACGAGACCATGTCAGCGAGCAATGTGGTCATCGCTCAGGCCTCCGCGCTGCGGCCCTTCATCGCGAAGATGCCCTGCGGCCGCTTCTGGATGAAGATGACGATGAAGACGAGGACCATGATCTTCGCGAGCACGGCGCCTTGCCAGCCTTCGAGAAGCTTGTTCAGCACGCCGAGACCGAGCGCTGCGTACACGGTGCCGGCAAGCTGGCCGACGCCGCCGAGCACGACCACCATGAACGAGTCGACGATGTAGCCCTGGCCGAGGTCGGGCCCGACATTGCCGACCTGCGACAGCGCGCAGCCGGCGAGGCCGGCGATGCCGGAGCCGAGCGCGAACGCGTAGGTGTCGACGCGCGCGGTGTTGACACCCATGCAAGCCGCCATCGGCCGGTTCTGGGTGACGCCGCGAACGAACAGGCCGAGGCGGGTGCGGCCGATCAGCAGCGCGACGCCGACCAGCACCAGCGCGGCGAACGCGATGATCGCGATCCGGTTGAACGGCAAGGTCAGGTTGCTCATCAGCTCGACGCCGCCGGACAGCCACTTCGGGTTCTCGACCGGCACGTTCTGGGCGCCGAACAGCGAGCGCACCGCCTGCTGCAGCACGAGGCTGATGCCCCACGTGGCAAGCAGCGTCTCGAGCGGTCGGCCGTAGAGCCAGCGGATCACGCTGCGCTCGAGGATCGCGCCAACCAGCGCAGCGGTCAGGAACGCAGCCGGGATCGCGACCAGCACGTAGGCATCGAAGAGCCCCGGCAGGTAGGCGCGAAACAGGTTCTGCACCAGATAGGTCGCATAGGCGCCGATCATCATCAGCTCGCCGTGCGCCATGTTGATGACGCCCATCAGGCCGTAGGTGATGGCGAGGCCGAGAGCGACCAGCAGCAGGATCGAGCCGAGGCTGACGCCGGTGAAGACGACGCCGAGCCGCTCGCCCCAGGCGAGGCGCGATTCGATCGCCGACAGCGCAAGGCCGAGCTGCGCACGCACCTCGGCGTCGGTCTCGACGTCGGGCTTCAGGCGTTCGACGAGCAGCGTCTTGGTGGCCGGATGGCTGCTGTCGGTCAGCGCCTTCGCAGCCTCGAGGCGCTTGGCCTTGTCGGAGGACGACACCAGCACCGCGGCGCGCAGCTGGCCGAGCTCGGCCTTCAGCTTCGGGTCGGTCTCGACCTCGTACGCCTTTTCGACCAGCGGCAGCTTCGACTCGTCGGCCTGTTCCTTCAATTCGCGGATCGCGGCGGTGCGCTCGGCGAGGTTCGTCGACAGCAGCTTCAGCGAGGCTACCGCGCCTTCGATCGCGCGCCGCATCCGGTTGCTGTTGACGACGTCGTCGGCGCCCTCCGGCAGCTTCGTCTCGGCGCCGGTGGCGGCGTCGCGGACCTTGTCGTCGCGGACGACATAGACCTTGTCGTCCGTGACCTTGACCTCACCGTCGAGCAGCGCCTTGAAGAAGGCCGCAGCCTGCGGATCGCCGCTCGCCGCGGCCTGCCCGATCGCGGCGGCGCGTTCGTCGCTCTCGCCGATCGCCATCGCCTTGACCT